>JAWWCG010000535.1:0-3257 GCA_033720555.1 Kiloniellales bacterium
AGCCGCGCAGCCGGCCGTCGGCGATGAAGAAGTTGGTCCGGTTGTAGGTGGTCAGGATGCGGATCGCCCGCCGCCGGATCATGTCGTCGAGGTCGTCGGAGAAGCGGGCCTCGAGGATCGGGCGATCGATCTCGGCCAGAGCCTCGTCCAAGAGGGATTCCTCGACGCTGCGGTCGGTCGTAAGCGCTTTCGGCTCGCTTTGCGACGGCGCGAGCAGGACGACCGCGACCGAGAGGAGACCGACGGCCACGGCCATCGACAGGACGCTCGTGCGGCGGCGGGCCCAGCGCGTCATGATGTCTCCCTCAGCGGTTGCCGCAGTTTTGCAGGCTCGCGCCGAGTCGTTCAATCAAGGATTCGCGCGGGCCGAAGAGAGCCGTCCGACACGGCGGGCGCCGGAGGGAATGGGTCAGTCCGTTGCGGCGGCGGCGTCGGCGCGCAAGCGGCCGACCACGGTGCCGTAGCGGGTATCCACCTCGGCGCGCACCAGCACCCACTTGCCCGGCGCCAGCTCGGCCGCCCAGACGACCCGGCGATCCGGCGCCGCGTCGTCGGTCGTGCGCCAGCGCGAGGCCTCTCGCCAGAACCCGCCGATCCGCTCGAACTCGAGCGCGCAGCCGACGGCGACCCCCTCGTAGGCCCAGGGGCGGTCGGCGCTCAGCCTTTGCCGGCCCAGGTGCCTGATCGAGAGATCGTAGCGCCGGCGGCCGTCCCAGACCTTGGCGTCGGCCTCGCACCGCCCGGTTTCCGCCAGCCGGTCGAGCACCGACAGCAGCACGGTGAAGGGGTCGCGCGTGCCCGCCATCGAGGCCTCGGGCACCGGCGTCACCTGGCCCGGGTCGGCCGGCGGCCGCGCCTCGGTCTCCGGCGCCGGGCCGCCGTTCCAGGCGACCCGGGTCCAGCGGGTCTTGCGGTTCGACGTGGCTTCGTGCTCGTGCACCAGCGGTTGACGGCCGCCGGCCTGCAGCACGCCCTCGGTCTCCGCCCGGCCCTGCCAAGAGAACAGCAGCGCGAGGAAGCCGCGGGTCTGGCCGCTGCCGGCCAGGCGATAGCGCGACCCGGACTGGCGATAGGAGACCTCGGCCTCGGCCAGGGTGAGATGCCCCCAGCCGACCAGATAGCTCAAGGTCAGGGCCTCGCCGCGGCTCGCCGTCGGCGCGGCGACGCCGAGCAGGCAGGCCGCCGCGGCCACCAGCGCCGGCCGTACCAGTCGCGCCAGGCGCACCGGGCGCACCGGGCGCACAGGCGCGACGGTCGCTTCCTCGCAGGCCCGGCTGGCCGGTCGTCTTCGCGTGCGTCCCATGGCGCGATGCTAGCGCGGGCCGCCGGCGGAGAGAATGGGCGTCCGGCCGTTTCCCGAGAACGTGATCGTCGGCCGCCCCGAAAGCGCCCGCCCGATCTCATCTGCCCGGTCTCACCAGCCCGGCATGACCCGCCGAGGGGCCGAGCAAATCGCCGCAATCGCGCCGGAATGACCGCTCGCTATTGCGATAAAATTTACAAATATTAAACTAAATATTAATATAATAATAATGACTCCATTATTTTGCTTTTTGAAGGCCATACTAGTGCCGTATTTGGCTGCGACAGTAGGAAACACTTGATTAGAGACGAGGTGTTCACATGTCGCAGGAAAACGCAGTTGTCGAGCAGATGCAGGAGACCGTCACCGCCTACATGCGGGCGGAATGCCCCTATCACGCGGCGCAGTCGGCCATCGACGCGCGGCTCCAGGACCTGGTCGAGGCGATCGCCGAGCAGGTGTCGCGCGACGACGGCGACATGAGCGTGCTCGACACCCTCGAGGAGCAGTCGCGCCGCCGGCGCCTGGTCTACGTCGAGCTGATGGTCGGCGCCGAACGGCAGGCGCGGATCGACGGGCGGTCGTTGTCGATCACCGAGATCGAGAAGCTCCTGCGCCTGATGTCCTGGATGTGCGACACCGCCAACGCCCTGGGGCATTGCCGGCCGCTGCCGGCGCCTTCGGAGGCGGAGGCCGCGTGACGTGAGCCCCCATCGGCAACAGGGATGTGCGCCTTTGCCTCGCCCGCCGGGGCTGGCCAAGGCCATGCGCCGCGCGGCCGTCGCCCTGGCGTTTCTGCTGGCGTTCGCCGGCAGGGCGGCCGCCGACTACTACGACGGCCTGCAGGCGTACGAGAACGAGAACTACGTGGTCGCCGCCCACGCCTGGCTCCTGGCCGGCAGCCAAGGCGACGCCCAGGCCCAGTACCGCCTAGGCCAGCTCTACGAGCACGGCCTGGGCATGCCCGAGAATCTCGTGCAGGCGCATCGCTGGTACAACATCGCGGCCTCCCACGGCCATGCCGAAGCCCGCGAAGCCAGGGACGCGCTGGCCCGCCGGCTGACGACCGACCAGCTCGCCCAAGCGCAGCGGCTGGCGACCCAGAACGACATGCTGCCAAAGCCGACGCTGAAGCGGCGCGCCATGTTGGGCGGCGCGCATCCCCGGGCGCAGTCGCGCCTGCGCCGCTTCGACGGGCGGTGGACCGCCGGCGCCGAACTCCATTTCAGCTCGCCGCGCAACAAATGCGGCTACCAGGTGATCAAGCTGGGGGTCCTCGATGGCCAGGTCAAAGGCAAGCTGCACATCGGCTCGACCCATTTCCGCGACGCGGCCGCCGGCGACTATCTCTTCTACGGCTCGATCGACCGCAACGGCCGCTTCAAGGCCAAGGGTCGGGGCGTGTCGGTGAGCGGCGTGATTTCGCGGGAGGATTTCACCTTCAGCGGAAAATGGGACGCCTTCGGGGTCGGCTGCAAGGGCACCTACGAGGGCAGCAAGGAGTTCTGAGCGGCGGGGCGGCCGCGGATCGGGCGTGAAGTCCCCGCCGCCCTCCCAGCCGCCCTCCCGCCGCCCTCCCGCCGCCCCGAGGTCCTGAGGCCGGATCCTGAGGCCGGATCCTGAGGCCCAGCGCCGCGCCGCGGCGCCCCGTCGTCCACCGCCACGCTCGGGATCGTCGCCCGCTTCGGTCCCCGCGCGCCATCCAGGCCGCGCGCCGCCGAACCCGCGTCTCAGGGTCGGCTTTGCCTTCGCCTCCACCAGCCTGCTCCACGGCCTGTCCCACGGCCTGTCCCACGGCTCGTCCCACGGCCTGGCCGTCAGGCCGCCAGCCCATGCGTTCCGGCCAAAACGCACACGGCCAAAACGCACACGGCCAAGCCATTACAGAAGTTTTCCCCTTCTATATTTGGTTATTATGTAAAGTAAAGAAATATGGTAAACATATTTATTCTAT
>JAWWCG010000536.1:0-3240 GCA_033720555.1 Kiloniellales bacterium
CGACGTGGCCGACGCGCCGGCCCCGGCGCCTTGGCGCGCGCGGATCTCCTCGTGGAGCCGCTCGGTCTCGTCCTCCGGCTCGACGCCGAGTTCCGCGCGCAACACCTCGCGGCAAGCCCGGTATTGCTTCAGCGCGAGGGCCCGCTCGCCCCGTGCGGCGTGGATCCGCATGACCGCCCGGTGAGCGGATTCCTGCAGCGGGTCGAGGTCGAGCAGCCGCCGCGCCGTCGCCAAGGCGGCCTCGCCAGCGCCGTCGGCGAGCTGCAGGTCCATGAGCCGCGTCATGGCCTCGCGGGCCCGCTCGCGCAGTCGCCGGCGCGCCTCGCGCAGCCACTCCTCGAAGGCCGGGTCCGGCGCGCCGAGGCCGTCGAGCTGGTCGCCGCGGTAGAGGGCGAGCGCCGCCTCGAGCGAGGCGCGCCCGCCGTCGTCGATCAGCCGCTCGAAGGCGGCGGCATCGACCTCGACCGCGCCGGCCGCCAGCGCCACGCCGTCGCCCACGGCCTCGAGCGGCGGCGGATCGGCGGCGGCCAGCGCCTTGCGCAGCTCGCTCAGCGCTTGGCGCAGGCTGGTGCGGGCCTGGGCCTCGCCCCGGTCGCTCCACAAGAGGGCGGCGAGCCGGTCCCGCGGCTGCGGGCGCCCCGGCGCCAGGGCGAGATAGCCGAGCAGGGCCCGGGCCTTTCGCCCCAGCGGCGGCAGCGCGACGCCGGACGCCGCCCGCGCCTCGAACCCGCCCAGCAGCCGGATGTTCAGCGGAGCCATGAGCCGCCCTTCTTCACGACCGCGACCACCGCGGCAGCATGCGCGATGCCATGGCTTTAGGGAAGGCGCCGCAAGTGCCGGGCATCCAGCGCGGCGCGCCGTATTGCAATTTCCGTTTTGATACGCGTAGTCTGACTTCAATCTATAGTGTTCTACGCGATTGCTCCGATGTGCGCCCGCGCGCCCGGTTTCCCGGCGCCCGGGCGCAAGCTCGGAACGGGATTTCAATGCCGGGAGCGAACCCATGAGAACCATCGCCTTACGCAGCGCTCCGTGCCTGGCCGCCGCGGCCTTGGCGCTCGCTCTGACCCAAGGGGCCGCCGCCCAGGACCTGGCGGCCGGCTCGGTGTGGAAGAACGAGAACAACTCGACCATGACCATCAATTCCGTCGATCCCAACACCGGCCTGATCGCCGGCACCTTCGAGACCGGCGTCGGCTGCGGCGTCGGCACGCCCCGGCCGCTCTCCGGTTTCTACAACCAGGGCGCCATAACCCTGACGGTCAACTTCGAGGACTGCAACTCGGCCACCGCCTGGAGCGGCCAAGTGACGGCGGCGGGCAATCAGATCGTCACCCTGTGGTACCTGGCGGTGTCCGGGACGCCGGCCTGGGACTCGATCATCGCCGGGACCGACGTCTTCACGCTGCAGTGAGTCCGGCTGCCGGGGCGCCGCGGCGAGAGAGACGCGAGAGGCGCACGAGGCGCGCCTGGCCCGCCTAGCGGGTCTCGGCGCCGATCCGCACGATCATCTTGCCCTTGTTGCGCCCGGCCAAGAGGTGCACGAGCGCCGCCGGCGCGGCCTCCAGGCCGTCGACGATCTCTTCGGCGTAGGCGAGCTTGCCCTCGCGCACCCAGGCCGCCAGCTCGGCGATCGCCTCCGGCATGCGCGCGACATAGTCGAAGAACAGGAAGCCCTGCATGCGCGCCCGCTTGATCAAGAGCGTGCGGTTGACCCGCGGGCCCGGCGGCTGCGGCTCGCCCGGCGCCACGTCGCGGATGCCCATGGTGCCGCAGACGACGATGCGCGCGCCGACGTTGAGGTGGTCGAGGACGGCGTCGGAGACCTCGCCGCCGACGTTGTCGAAATAGACGTCGATCCCCTCGGGCGCCACCTCGCCGAGCGCCGCCGACAGGGCCTCGACCGGCGGGTGGGTCTTGTAGTTGACCGCCGCCTCGTAGCCGAAGCGCTTGAGACAGGCCATGACCTTCTCGTCCGAGCCGGTGATGCCGACCGGCCGGCAGCCCTTGAGCCGGGCGATCTGGCCGACCATGGAGCCGACCGCGCCGGCCGCGGTGGAGACCGCCACGGTCTCGCCGGCCTTGGGCTGGCCGGCCTCCATCAGGCCGAGATAGGCGGTGAAGCCGGTGTGGCCGAGCACGTGCAGCGCGGTGGTGACCGGCGCGAGCGCGGGATCGATCTTGCGGTCGATGGCGCCGGCGTCGACCACCGCCCAGTCGCGCCAGCCGGCGCGCGCCGCCACCAGCTCGCCGGCGGCGTAGTCCGGATGCTTGGAGGCCGCGACCTCGGCCACCGCGAAGCCGGGCATGACCTCGCCGATCGCCACCGGATCGCGGTAGTTCGGGGTCTCGGAGATCCAGCCCCGCATGGCCGGGTCGAGGGAGAGGTAGAGGACCCGCAGCAAGACCTCGCCGTCGCCGGGCGCGGGCCGCGGGCCCTCCTCGAGCCGGAACAGCTCGGCCGTCACCCGCCCGCCCTCGGGCCGGCCGGCGAGCACGATCCGACGGCTGGTTTCGCTCATGACGTCCGGTCCTTGGGTCTCGAAACGGCAGCGAGGCCCGCGCCCGCGCCTCTCCGGCCCGTTGTCGAAAAAGCGGCGCCCTCAGACGCCGCCCATGCAGAGGTATTTGATCTCCAGGAAGTCGTCCATGCCGTACTTGGAGCCCTCGCGGCCGATGCCGGACTCCTTGACCCCGCCGAACGGCGCCACCTCGGTCGAGATGATGCCGGTGTTGATGCCGACGATGCCGCTCTCCAATGCCTCGGCGACCCGCCAGACCCGACCGAGGTCGCGGGCGTAGAAGTAGCTCGCCAGGCCAAACTCGGTGTCGTTGGCGAGTTGGATCGCCTCTTCCTCAGTCTTGAAGCGGAACAAGGGGGCGAGCGGCCCGAAGGTCTCCTCCTGGGTCACCTTCATCTCCGGCGTCACCTCGGTCAGCACGGTCGGCTGGAAGAAGGTGCCGCCGCGCTCGTGGCGGTTGCCGCCGACCATGACCTTGGCGCCCTTGCCGGTGGCGTCGGCCAGGTGCTCTTCGACCTTCTCCAGCGCCGCGCGGTCGATCAGCGGGCCTTGGCTCACGCCCTCCTCCAGGCCGTGGCCGACCTTGAGCGCCTTGACCGCGGTCGCCAGCTTGGCCGCGAAGGCGTCGTAGACGGAATCCTGCACCAGGATGCGGTTGGCGCAGACGCAGGTCTGTCCGGTGTTGCGGAACTTGGACATGATCGCGCCCTCGACCGCC
>JAWWCG010000537.1:0-3224 GCA_033720555.1 Kiloniellales bacterium
CCGCACGAGCTTCTCCTTGAACATCTCGCCCGAGGCCAGCAGGAAGTAAAGCAGCACGAAGGTGACGCCGGTCTGAATGCCGACCTCTTGCAGCGTGCCGAACAGGCGTTCGAGCAGGCTCGGCGGCTTGACCCGCACCTCGGGCTCCGGCGCCCCCTCGTCGTCGACCGAGGCGACCTTCTCCACTTCCTTCGAGGCTTCCTGAACCTCGGAGACCGGTTCCTTGATGTCGCGCAGCTTGGTTTGGATGTCGCGCGAGATTTCTGGCAAGCGGCCCATCCACTCGCGGGTCGGCTCGGCCAGGGCGTAGACCGCCAGGAAGACCAGCACGAAGAAGCTGGGGACGATGATGGAGGCGGTGACCGCGTCGGGGATGCGAAAGCGGGCGAAGAACCGCGGGATCGGCGACAAGACCAGGTTCAACACGGCGGCGGCGACCACCGGGATCAGGAAATCGGCGGCGAAATAGAGGGTGTACAGCACCGCGAGGATCGCGAGCACGCTCAACGCCAGCGACGGCGCCCGCCACGCCGTCGGCCGTTTTTGCGGCTCAGCCTGGGCCGCTGTCTCGGGGTCTTCGCTCATCTGATTCCCTGTCCGGCCGATGCGCCGACCTGGCGTGGACCGACGCCCGCGCCCGGGAGCGGCTCACCTGGCTTGCCGATTCGGCGATCCCCGCCCGGCGCCGGCCGTCTTGAGAAGCTTGCGCAACTCCGATCTCGCTTTCGGACTGGCGCCGAGGAAGACGCCGGCCAGGAGCGCGCCCGCGACCGCCGTGCGGGAATTGCGGTCGACCCATAGGCCCAGTTCCGCCCCCAAGGCGCTGGCCATGGCGGCGGGCTCGGAGGCGTCGCGCTCGCGCCCCTGGCCAGAGGCCGATGGCGCCGCCTGGCCGCCGCGACGCCCGCGGAAGCGCAGCACGAGGACGGGAATCGCGGCCGCGACCAGAGCGATCACCCCCGCCAGGAGGGCCGCAAGCGGCGGGCTCGCGATCTCGGTCAAAGCGAGATAAAGCGCCGCCAGCAGAAATCCCGCGCCGGCCAGCGCGAGCAGCGCCGCGATCATGACCAGCGCGAACCGGGTGGCGAAGCCTTCCAGAGCGGCCTTCAGCATGCGTCTTCTACCGCGTGTCGAGGCGAGCCGATCGCCATGGGACTCGCCCCTTCGATGAGTCGGATGAGTCGATGGGAGGGCTCAGCGATCGAAGAGCTTGCCGATCAGAAAGCCGACGCCGAAGGCCACAAGCATGCTTTGCAAGGGGCGCTCCGCGACTTGGTCTTCGACCGACTGCACGGCGGCCTTGGCCTGCCTTTCGGTGGCGGCGGCGGCCCGCTTGACCGCGTCCATGCCCTCGTGGCCGCGCTCGGCGCCCAGTTTCTTCAAGGTGTCGGTCAAGGCGGCGACGTCCTTCTGGATCTGATCGAGGTCCGCCCTCAATTGCTCGGCATCGGACCCAGCTTGCTTGTTGGTCATACTCGGCTCCCTGGTTTGGTGAGATCTGGCCAATTTCCGCCGCCGCCACCGACGCCCCAAGGCGCGGGCATGCAACGAAGCGGATCACGTGTCGGGCCGTGGCGTTGTCCAACCATGACCACGCCGCTTTAGGAACGCGAACTCGGCCGCTTTGTTCCATCGCTGAAAAGGCAAACCCCCTTCCCGGAATTAAGCCGATTCCGGGCGGTGGGCGCAAGGCAAACGGAACCAAGCCCGCCGGCGGCCGTTGCTCAGCTAGCCACGAAGACTTGCCTGGCCCGACAAAGCGGTTGGAGACGGAAGCGATGGTCCGAAGAGGATTTCTTGCAAAGCCGGCGGCCCTCGCACGGCTTTTGCTTGCGAACGCGACCTGGTCAGGCGGCGCGCTCTTCGCCGGCGCCTGGTGAGGCGCGACCGGCGGCTTCGCCGGTCTTCGTCTTTCCTGTCCGGTTCGTCGGTCCGGTTCGTCGGATCGATCTTGGGGCATGGCGTCGCGGCGCGCCGCCGGCCGCCGCCTTGGGCGGTGTCGGGGGCGGTGCCGGTTGCCTCGCCGATCGGGTCCGAGATATCGTCCGGGGCGGCGAGGCCCGTTTAAGCTGTGGCGCGGCCGTCCTGGCGCCAGGGGCCGCGCGGCGCGCGCGTCGGCTGGGACGGGGGCGCCCTCGTGGCATCGGGCCGGCCAGGCCGGGGGGACTCATGAAGGCGCAACTGTCGTATCTGCGGGACTACATCACCGAGAACCTGTGGGTCATTCCGTCCCTGCTGACGGCCAGCGCGATCGCCTTGTCGTTCGCCCTTGGCGCGCTCGATCGCAGCCCCTGGGGACAGAGCCTGGGCGAGCTGGGGTGGGTCTATCCGATCGACCCGCCGGGCGCCCGCCTCACGCTTTCGACCGTCGCCGGCTCCATGGTCACCGTGACCAGCCTGGTTTTCTCCCTGACGATTCTGGCCCTCACCGTCGCCGCCCAACAGCTGGGGCCGCGGCTGCTGCGCAGCTTCGTGCGCGACCGGCCGACGCAGGTCGTCCTCGGGGTCTTCCTTTCGACCGTCGTCTTCGCCTTGCTGGTCCTCAGGACGGTCAACGATTCCGACGGCCAGGACTTCGTTCCCTATTGCTCGCTGGTGGCGGCGCTCGTCCTGACGATCGCCAGTTTCGGCGCGTTGATCTTCTTCATGCACCACATGGCGACGACGATGCAGGCGGACACGGTGATCGCCAACGTCACCCGCGACCTCCACGACGCCTTGGTGCGGACCTTCCCGGAGTCCGAGGAGGCGGCGTCGCGCCGCGGGGAGGAAGAATCCGACGCCGCTTCGCTGCGGGCGAGCGTGCGCGATCGGGGCCGCGCGGTCACGGTCGGCCACAGCGGCTATATTCAGATCCTCGACTACCAGAGCCTGGTCCAGATCGCCGCGAGCCGGGACCTCACGATCGCGCTGCCCTCGCGCGCCGGCCACTTCGTAATCTCGGACAGCCCCTTGGCCTTTGTCGCCCCCGCCGAGGCGGTCGAAGACGACCTCGTCGCGGAGATTCGCGAGTGCGTCCTGCTCGGCGCGCGCCGTACGCCGGCGCAGGATCCGGAGTTCCTGTTCGCCAATCTCGTGGAGATCGCCGTCCGGGCGCTCTCGGCGGGCGTCAACGACAACTACACGGCCACCGCGTGCATCGATCGTCTGTGCGAGGCTTTGGCGGAGGTTCTCCACCGCCCGCCCCTGCCGGCGACCATGGCCGACGAGGAGGACGCGGTACG
>JAWWCG010000538.1:0-3217 GCA_033720555.1 Kiloniellales bacterium
CTCGCGCGGCGATCCGGCGATGGTGGCGACGGCGGTGCCGAGGCGGTCGCGGCGCGGATCGGCGCGCCGGCGCGCGGGCCCGTGCCGGCGCGTGGCGCCGGCGACCCTGCGGCCCGGGTCGCGCTGTTCGCCGAGATGGCCCGGGAGGTCGCGGCCACGGTGATTCGCGTGCCCTCCGCAGAGGCGGTGCCCGAGGCGGTGGCGGACTATCTGAAATCGGAGAACCTGCCGGCGGAGCTTCGCCTCGCGCCCGATCCGGCGCTGCGCGACCTGCCGTGGGAGCGCCAGCCCCTGATCGCCCTGAGTGAGGGACCTGCGCGGCCGTCGGATCCGGCGTCGCTGACCCGCGCCTTCGCCGGCATCGCGGAGACCGGGACGCTCATGCTGACTTCCGGGCCAGCGGGGCCGACGACCCTCAATTTCCTGCCCGAGACCCATATCGTGGTGCTCGCGGCGCGCGACGTCGCCGGCTGCTACGAAGACGCCTGGGACCGGCTGCGCGCCGCCCGCGGCGAGACTGTGGACGGCGGGGATGGCGCCGCCCTGCCGCGCACGGTCAATCTGATCACCGGCCCCTCGCGCACCGCGGACATCGAGCAGACCATCCAGCTCGGCGCGCACGGGCCGCGCCGGCTGTGCATCGTCCTGATCGACGATGCCGGGGCGTAAATCCGGATCCTCCGGCGCGCCGCCGGGCGGGGCATCCGACGACGATCTGGCCCTCTGGCGTCATGTGACCCGCGATACCCGGCCGCTCGCCAAGCGCCCGGCCAAGGCGAAACCGGAGACGACGGCGGAACCGGCCCGCCCCGCGCCGCCGCCGGCCGAGCCCAAAGCCCCGAAGACCACCCAGGCCAAGGAGGCCAAGGAGGCCAGGAAGCCGGCGCCGCGGCCCATGCCGCCGGTTCCACCGCCGGTCCCGGACTTGGCGAAGGGCGACGTGGTTGGCGTCGACAAGCGCACGGTCGGCCGCCTCAAACGGGGCAAGCTGCCGGTCGAGGGCCGCCTCGACCTGCACGGCCTCAGCCAGGGCGAGGCCGAGCGGGCGCTGGCCGCCTTCCTCGTCCGCAGCCAGCAGCGCGGCCATCGCTGCGTCCTGGTGATCACCGGCAAAGGCAGCGCCGGAGGGGCGCGCCGCGAGGACGCCTTCGCGCGGCCCGGGGTGCTGCGTCGCATGGTGCCGATCTGGCTGAACGCCCCGGCCAACCGGACCCGGGTCCTCGCGTTCGACGAGGCGCGCGCCCAGCACGGCGGCGCCGGCGCGCTCTACGTCCTGCTGAAACGCGCCCGGGCCGATTAGCGCCAGTAGGCGGCGCGAAGGGATTCCCGCGGCGGCCGGATCTGGTAAACTGCGGGCCGGTTAATTGCGGCGCGGAGAGACGGACCCGATGACCCCTTTCGGCCAGCGACTGCGCGAGTTGCGCCGGGAACGCGGGCTCTCGGCCAAGGACATGGCGGCCGGGCTCGGCGTCTCGGCGGCCTATCTCTCGGCCCTGGAGCACGGCCGGCGGGGCATGCCCAACAAGCGATTCGTGCACCGGGTCTGCCAGTACTTCGGGATCATCTGGGACGAGGCCGAGGCCTTGCAGGCGATCGCCGCCCTCTCCCACCCGCGGGTGGTGGTGGAGACCGCCGGCCTCTCGCCCGCGGCGACCGAGCTCGCCAACCGCCTGGCCCGGCAGATCGCCGAGCTGCCGGAGGAAACGGTGGCGCGATGGTTGGCGGAGTTGCGCGAGGGCCAGGGCGCGCGTCCGGGCACGCGTTCGGGCGCGCGGCCCGACGGCGCACCGGGATCCGAGGCTACAGAATGAACTTGCTCAGGTCCGCGTTCTTGGCGAGGTCGGCCACCCGCTCGTGGACCATGTCCTTGTCGATGGTCACGGTCTCGCCGCTGCGGTCGGTGGCGGTGAAGGAGATCTCCTCCAGGAGCTTTTCCAGCACGGTGTGAAGCCGGCGCGCGCCGATGTTCTCGACGCTGGCGTTGATCTCGGCGGCCAGGTCGGCGAGCGCGCCGATCGCGTCGTCGGTGAAGTCCAGGGTGACGTTCTCGGTCGCCAGCAGCGCCATGTACTGGCGGATCAGGCTGTTCTCCGGCTCCTCCAGGATCCGCTTGAAGTCGTCGCGGGTGAGCGCGGCGAGCTCGACCCGGATCGGCAGCCGGCCCTGCAGCTCCGGCAGCAGGTCCGCCGGCTTGGCGAAGTGGAAGGCGCCGGACGCGATGAACAGGATGTGGTCGGTCTTGACCGTGCCGTGCTTGGTGGCGACCACCGTGCCCTCGATCAGCGGCAGCAGGTCGCGCTGCACGCCCTCGCGGCTGACGTCGGCGCCCATGCGCTCGCTGCGCGCGGTGATCTTGTCGATCTCGTCGAGGAACACGATGCCGTTCTGCTCGACGGTGGCGATCGCCTCGTTGACCACCATTTCCTGGTCGAGGAGCTTGTCGCTCTCCTCGTTGACCAAGAGCTCGAGGGCCTGCTCGACCGCCATGCGCCGCGTCTTGGTGCGGCCGCCGAAGGCCTTGCCGAAGATCTCGTTGAGGTTCATCACCCCCATCTGCGAGCCCGGCATGCCGGGGATGTCCATGGTGGGAAGCTGCAGGCCGGAGGTGTCGGCCACCTGGACCTCGACCTCCTTGTCGTTGAGCTCGCCGTTGCGCAGGCGGCGGCGGAAGGTGATGCGGGTGTCCTCGCGGGCGTTCTCGCCGACCAGGGCGTCGAGCAGCCGCTCCTCGGCGGCCAGCTCCGCCTTGGCCTTGACCTCCTTGCGCAGGCGCTCGCGGGTCATGTTGATCGAGACCTCCAGCAGGTCGCGGACGATCGATTCCACGTCCCGGCCGACGTAGCCGACCTCGGTGAACTTGGTCGCCTCGACCTTGAGGAAGGGCGCCTGGGCGAGGCGCGCCAGGCGCCGGGCGATCTCGGTCTTGCCGACGCCGGTCGGCCCCATCATGAGGATGTTCTTGGGCAGCACCTCCTCGCGCATCTCTTCCGGCAGCTGCTGGCGCCGCCAGCGGTTGCGCAGCGCGATGGCGACCGCGCGCTTGGCATCGTTCTGGCCGATGATGAAGCGGTCGAGCTCGGAGACGATTTCGCGCGGGCTGAAGGCCCCGGCCCGGTTGGGGCTCTCACCCGGCGTCAAGGCTTTCAAGGACGATGTTTTCATTCGTATAAATGCAGATTCCGGCTGCGATGGACATGGATTTGCGGGCGACGGCCTC
>JAWWCG010000539.1:0-3212 GCA_033720555.1 Kiloniellales bacterium
CGACTTCCATCCGCCCCGCGCGCAACGCCGCGCGGCCGCCGAGGACATCCTAAGCCAGGTGCGCGGCCCGAGCGCGGCCACCGTGCCCGGGCCCGGCTCCTAGGTCCGCCGCCAGCGGGCGCGGCCGTCGAGCGTTGACCTTAACCCCGGCGTGTGCTGAAAGACGAGGCTCCGGCACACGAGCGGTCCTGCCATGAGCGACGACAAACGCGTCTACCTGTTCGATTCGACCCTGCGCGACGGGGCGCAGACCCAGGGCGTCGACTTCGGCGTGGCCGACAAGATCGCGATCGCCCAGGCGCTGGACGAGCTCGGCATCGACTACGTGGAGGGCGGCTGGCCGGGCGCCAACCCGACCGACGACGCCTTCTTCGCCGAGCCGCCGGCCTTGCGCGGCGCGCGGCTGGTCGCCTTCGGCATGACCCGCCGGGCCGGCCGCAGCACCGCCAACGATCCGGGCCTGGCGGGCCTCGCCAACGCCAAGGCGGCGAGCGTCTGCATGGTCGGCAAGGCCTGGGACTTCCACGTCGACGTGGCGCTCGGCATCGCCCATGACGAGAACGTCGCCATGATCGCGGACAGCGTCGCCCACATGGCCGAGCGCAAGGACGAGGTCATGTTCGACGCCGAGCATTTCTTCGACGGCTACAAGGCCAACCGGGATTTCGCGCTCCAATGCGCCACCGCCGCCTACGAGGCCGGCGCGCGTTGGGTCGTCTTGTGCGACACCAACGGCGGCACGCTGCCGCACGAGGTCGAGCGGATCGTCGGCGAGGTGGCGGCGGTGATCCCCGGCAGCCATCTGGGCATCCACTGTCACAACGACACGGAAAACGCGGTCGCCAACTCGCTGGCCGCGGTGCGCGCCGGGGCGCGCCAGGTGCAGGGCACCCTGAACGGGCTGGGCGAGCGCTGCGGCAACGCCAACCTGGTCTCGCTGATCCCCAACCTGGTGCTGAAGACCGAGTTCGAGGTCGGCATCGATCGCGACGGGCTCGCCGGCCTCACCCGCATCTCGCGGCTGCTCGACGAGCGGCTCAACCGCGCCCCCGCGGCCAGCGCCGCCTACGTGGGAGACAACGCCTTCGCCCACAAGGGGGGCCTGCACGTCTCGGCGGTCGAGAAGGACCCGCGCACCTACGAGCACGTCGCCCCGGAGCTGGTCGGCAACCGCCGGCACATCGTGATCTCCGATCAAGCCGGGCGCTCCAACGTCCTGGCGCGCTTCCGCGAGATCGGCCTCGACAGCCACGCCGACGAGGAGAAGATCGGGCGGCTGGTGGAGCGGGTGAAGGCCCGGGAGTTCGAGGGCTACGCCTACGACGGCGCCGAGGCCTCGTTCGAGCTGCTGGCGCGCCGCGCCCTGGGCCAGGTGCCGGACTACTTCTCGCTGCGGCGGTTCCGGGTGATGGACGACCGGCGCTGGAACGCCCGCGACGAGCTGGTGACGGAATCCGAGGCGACCGTGACCCTGGAGGTGGCCGGCCGCGACTACATGACGGTGGCCAACGGCAACGGGCCGATCAACGCCCTCGACATCGCGATCCGCAAGGCGCTGCTGCCGATCTACCCGCAGCTCGAGGGCATGCGCCTCGCCGACTACAAGGTGCGCATCCTGACCCCGCAGGCCGGCACCGGGGCGATCACCCGGGTGATGATCGAGCATGCCGACGAGAGCGGGCGCCACTGGAACACGGTCGGCGTCTCGGCCAACATCGTCGACGCCTCCTACAACGCCCTGTTCGACGGCATCGTCTGGAAGCTGTGGCGGGAAGGGGCGGCGCCGCCCGGCGGGGCCGCCTGAGGGTGGTCGCGCGGCCCGCGCCCCGCGATTCCCGCAGAGCTGCTCGGCGATCCCTGGCGCGACGACCATGGCCGGAACCGACAAAGCCCGCCCGCCGCTGACCGGCGGACCCAGCGTGGTCCTGGTCGAGCCTCAGCTCGGCGAGAACATCGGCATGGTGGCCCGCGCCATGCTCAACTGCGGGCTCACCGAGCTCCGCCTGGTGCGGCCGCGCGACGGCTGGCCCAACCCGGCGGCCGAGGCGGCGGCGGCCGGCGCGACCGCGGTGCTGGCGGCGGCCGTCGTTCACGCCACGACCCGCGAGGCGGTGGCCGGCTGCCGGCGCGTCTACGCCACCACGGCGCGCCCGCGCGGCATGGTGAAGCCGGTCTTGAGCCCGCGCGCCGCCGCCCAGGAGATGCGCGCCGCCGAGGGCGAAGGCGCCGCGGTCGCCCTCTTGTTCGGCCCGGAGCGCTCCGGCCTCTCCAACGACGAGCTGGTCCTCGCCGACCGGGTCATCGCCGTGCCGCTCAACCCGGCCTTCGCCTCGCTCAACCTCGCCCAGGCGGTCCTGATCGTCGGCTACGAGTGGTTCCAGGCCGTCCACGCGGCGCCGGCGGCGGGCGCCGCCGGCGGCCTTTCGCCGGGCCTCGGCCTGCCAGCCGAGCGCGCCGACCTGCTGAACTTTCTCGAGCGGCTCGAGCGGGCGCTCGACGCCGGCGAGTTCTTTCACCCGCCGGAAAAGCGCGCCGGCATGGTGCGCAACCTGCGCAACATCTTCCTGCGCGGCGACCTCACCGACGCGGAGCTGCGCACGCTGCACGGCGTGGTCAGCGCGCTCTTGAAGGCGCGGCCGGACAAGGTGGACTGAGGCGCCCGCCGGACTTGGCTCACGCCTTGTCGGCGGTCAGTTCGATGGGGTCGCTCGCCGGGAAGGTTTCCTCCAGAGCCTCGTCGAGGATCTCGTCGAGGTGCTGCTTGTCCCGGCGGCCCGTCGCCTCGGACGGCGCCTTCTTTTTCCGAGCCTTCTTAGTCCGGTTAGTCCGGGCCTCCTTAGTCCGGGCCGGGCCGGCCGGCCGCGCGCGCTCACTCATGGGCTCCCATCGCTCCCAGGCTTGTCACGGGTCTGCGCGCCGCCGCGGGCCCGCAGACTTGGCACCTGCCATAGATATGGGGTTCGACGGCCGTCATGAAATGCCGGGTACTGCTTCTAGGCGGCGCGCCGGGCCGCCAGCGCATGGGCGGCGAGGGCGGCGACGACGATGGCGCCGCCCAGGAAGGTTCGCTGGCTCGGCACCTCGCCGAGGGCGAGCCACACCCAAAGCGGCCCCAAGACGGTCTCCAGCAGGAGGATCAGGCTGACCTCCGGCGCCGGCAGATAGCGCGGGCCGGTGGCGATCAGGATCGTCGCGGCCGGCATCACCGCCAG
>JAWWCG010000540.1:0-3196 GCA_033720555.1 Kiloniellales bacterium
CGCGAGCTTCACCCAGCACGCGCGCAACCCGGAGCGCAGCGTCACCATCGGCGGCGACAACACGGTCTTTGCGCCGGTCTACGGCCCCCCCTTCGTGCGCGACCTCGACCAAGGGCGCCGCTACGCCACCCTGGAAGACTTCCGCAACTTCGTGAAGCTCGCCTACATGGCGCCGGCCATCCACCATTCCGGCGGCACGGTCTGCGAGCCGGTCGACGTGCCGGTGAACAAGCGCCACCTGGACATGGTCTACAGCCACCTGCGCTATTCCGACCTGCCGTTCATGGGCTCGGTCACCGCGCCGGAGCGCGCCCAGGACACGGTCGACATGGCGAAGATCGTGTTCGGCGAGGACTTCGTCGCCGACAACACGGTCTGCGTCAGCCTGATCAACGCCAACTCGCCGATGACCTTCGACGCCACCATGCTGGGCGCGCTCAAGGTCTATGCCCGCAACAACCAGGCGACCATCGTCACGCCGTTCATCCTGTCGGGCGCCATGGCGCCGGTGACGCCGGTCGGCGTGCTGACCCAGACCCTGGCCGAGGCCATGGCCGGGATCGCCTTCGCCCAGCTCGTGCGCCCCGGCGCGCCGGTCATCCTCGGCAGCTTCGCCAGCTCGATCTCCATGCAGTCGGGCGCGCCGACCTTCGGCACGCCGGAGCCCGCCTTGGTGCTCTACGGCATGGGGCAGCTCGCGCGGCGGCTCGGCGTGCCGTTCCGCTCGGGCGGGTCGCTGTGCGGCGGCAAGATCCCCGACGGCCAGGCGGCCCACGAGAGCAGCCAGACCATCCTTCCGACGGTGCTGGGCGGCGTCAATTTCACGCTGCACGCCGCCGGCTGGCTGGAAGGCGGCCTGGTGTCGTCCTACGAGAAGTTCATCATGGACGTCGACCAGCTCGGCATGATGCAGGTGCTGCTCGAGGGCTACGACCTGAGCGACAACGGCCAGGCGATGGACGCGATCCGCGAGGTCGGGCCGGGCAGCCACTTCCTCGGCTGCGCCCACACCCGGGCGAACTTCGAGACCGCCTTCTACCGCTCGATGGTGGCCGACAACAATTCCTTCGAGCAGTGGTCGGCCGAGGGCGAGAAGGACACCGCCCAGCGCGCCAACGCGATCTGGAAGAAATGGCTCGCCGATTACCAGGCGCCGGCCATCGATCCGGCGGTCGACGAGGCGCTCCAGGCCTTCGTCCAGCAGAAGAAGGACTCCATGCCCGACGCGTTTTCGTGAGCGGGCGGACCCGCCGAGGGCAGTTATCCACAGCTGTTTTCCGCGATTTCCCATACTAGGTATTGTAGTGCCCGGCGATGGGCGTCAATATATAGTCGCGAATCGCACCGGGCTTCGCCCTCGCCCGTGGACCTCGGAAAACCGCCGGTTTGCCGGACGCGCGCGCAGCGAAGCGAGACGTTAGGTCGAAGGAGATCCGACCATGCCGTCGATCATTGGCTCAGACCTCAAGGTGGTGGGCAATCTTTCCTGTGACAGCGACATCGATATTCACGGCGCCGTCGAAGGCAATATCGAGGCCAAGACGGTGACCGTCGACAAGGACGCCCGAGTCGATGGCTCGATTCGCGCGCAGTCGGTGATCGTCAGCGGCAGCGTCGACGGCAAGATGGAAGCCTCGGAAATCTCGCTGACCAGCACCTCCCAGGTGACGGGCGAGCTGCTGCACGAGGTCCTGTCGGTCGAGCCGGGCGCGCGCCTCGAGGCGCGGCTGAGCCTGACCAGCAAGGAGCGGCGGATCGCCGCCCAGATCCCGAAGCCCAAGCTGGACATCTCCGAGCCGGAGGCCGCCAAGGACTCGCCCGGAGCGACGGGGGCCGACGCGGCCAAGCCCGATGCGGCCACGCCCGACGCGGCGAAGGCCGACGAGACGGCGCCGGCCGCGGCGAAGCCGGCCGAGGCCGCGTCGTCGGATGACGACGACGATGCGGGATCCGGCGAGTCCAGGAGCTCCACCATCCCCGAGGTCTTCGACCGTCGCAAGAAGCAGGCGACGGGCTGAACGGAACACTTGTCGGCGGGCTGCGCGGTTAGCCCGGCGCGTCACTCCGGCGCGTAGCCGAAGGCCTCGACGAACGGCGCCAGGCGCGCCTGGAACGGCTCCAGGATATCGCGGTAGGCCCGCCAGCGGCCGATCGACTCCCGATAGATCTCGCGGGTGACCTGACGGTAGCTCGGCGTCGCCACGGCGCGCGTCGTCGCCTGGTCGCGGTAGCGGGCGACCGCCTGGTCCCACGCCAGGCCGAGAAAGCCGAGCACGCCGCGCAGCTCGCCCTCGAAGTCCGCCACCAGGTCCTCGTAGCGCACCTCGCGCCAGGCCAGGCTCAAGCGCTCGCGGTAGGCCAGCCAAAGGCCCATCACCGCGACGTAGGCCTCGACCGTCTCCTCGAGGCTCGAGAACAGGATCATCGAGTCGTTGAGCTGAAAGCGCTGCATCAGGCAGCTCAGGCAGACATCGCGCGGATCGCGCAGCGCGACCAGCGCCCGCGCCTCCGGGAACAGCAGCTCGGCGTAGCCGAGGTCGACCAGGTTGAGCGGCAGCTTGTCGACCAGCAGGCGGCCGGCGAGCGGCCCGGCCGTGTGCTCGAGTGTGCGCTCAAGGGTGCGTTCGGCCCGGCGCCAGAACGCGGCGCGCGCCTCGCCGAGTCGGCCTTCGTCCAGGCGTCCTTCGTCCAGGCGGCCGAGCGTCGCCGGCGTGGCGCCGCCCACGAGCTGCCGGATCGCCGGGGTGAGGGGCGACTGCTCGTCGATGGTGACGATGTCCGGGTGGGCGGCCAGCGCGCGCTCCAGCAAGGTGGTGCCCGAGCGCGGGAAGCCGACGAAGAAAACCGGCGGCCGGCGGCCCGCCGCTGGGCCCGCCGCCGGGGCGCGCGCCGGCGAGGGGCCTTGGCGCGTGAAGGCGGCGCGGTTCGCGGCGACCCGGTCGAGGAACCGCCGCCCGTCGAAGCGCCGGCCGGCCGGGCCGTCCCGGTGGCGGGCGTTGGCCTCGACGAAGCTGGCGTAGGCCGCCTCGGGCTCGCCCAGCTTGTCCAGCACCTGGCCCAGCTCGAACAAGGCGCCGCAGCGCTGGTCGTCGCCCAGCGGCCGGGCGAGGGCCGCCTCGAGGCCGCGCCGCGCCTCGGCCAGTCGGCCGCGGCGATGGTCGAGGCGGGCCAGCAGGATCGAGGGCCCGGCCGCCTC
>JAWWCG010000541.1:0-3195 GCA_033720555.1 Kiloniellales bacterium
CTTGAAGCGCGGCAAAGCGTCGGCGCCCAGAGTGTCCTCCAGGGCCGCCCGGTAGGCCGGCACCGCGGCCCACTCGTCCACCGTCGTCGCCGTGATCTCGACGTGGTACTGCAGGCTAAAGGCCCGCCGGCCGAACGCGAGGGCCTGGACCCGGCAGGCCGGCGAGGACGCGAGAACGCGCGCGCCCTCGGGCGGCCGCGTCACTTCCGCCCCGTGCCACTGCAGGCACTTGCCGTGGCGCGCGAGACCGCGAAAGAAGGGGCTCGCCTCCCCCTCGTCGCTCAGCTCCACGTCGAGCACGCCGATCTCCGGCGTCGCGGCCTTGGCGACCGCGCCGCCCAGCGCCTCGGCGAGGAGCTGGTGGCCGAGGCACAAGCCGAAGAACGGCAGCCCGCGCGTCACGACCGCCTCGCGGATGGCGGCCTTCTCGGCCTTGAGCCAGGGGTGCTCGTCCTCCTGCCACACGTCCATCGGCCCGCCCATGACCCAGAGGGCGTCGAAGCCGGCGAGGTCGGGGATCGCCTCGCCCTCGTCGAGCTCGACCGGCAGCCAGTCGATGCCGTCGGCGGCGAGGAACTCGCGAAAGATGCCGGGGTGCTCGAGGGCGATGTGCTGGAGGACCAGGAGTCGCGGAGGCTTCGGCATGGCGGATCGATTTCTTTCGTGGGCGCCGGGGCGGGGCGTAAGATTGGCCCGAAATCCGCAGCCGCCCAAGACCTTTTGTTGCTTTTGCCGGCCGGTAATTGCCGATAAAGCTCGCGGCCGTTAGATTATACTTCTGGGGGCACGCGCGAAGTCGCCGCCGTTGGAGGCCGACCACATGGCCCTTGCCGCCGTATCCCTGGACGACAAGTACGCCCTCGAGCGCGGGCGCGTCTTCCTGACCGGAATCCAGGCTCTGGTGCGCCTACCGATGGTACAGCGCCAGCGCGACGCGGCGGCCGGCCTCAACACCGCCTGCTTCGTCTCCGGCTACCGCGGCTCGCCGCTCGGCGGCCTCGACCAGCAACTGTGGGCCGCCCGCCCGTTCCTCGAGCGCAACCACATCCACTTCCAGCCCGGCGTCAACGAGGACCTGGCGGCGACCGCCGTGTGGGGCAGCCAGCAGGGCGAGATCTTCGGCGGCAGCCGCTACGACGGCGTCTTCGCCATGTGGTACGGCAAGGGCCCCGGCGTCGACCGCTCGGGCGACGCGCTCAAGCACGGCAACGCCGCCGGCTCGGCGCGCCATGGCGGCGTCTTGTGCCTGGCCGGCGACGACCACATGTCGAAGTCCTCCACCCTCGCCCATCAGAGCGAATACGCCTTCGTCGACGCCGGCATGCCGATCCTCAATCCGTCGGGGGTTCAGGAGTTCCTCGACCTCGGGCTCTTCGGCTGGGCGCTCAGCCGCTATTCCGGCTGCTGGGTCGGCCTCAAGACCACCAGCGACACGGCCGAGTCCTCGACCTCGATCCGGGTCGCGCCGGAGCGCGTCGAGATCGTCCAGCCGGCCGACTTCGAGCTGCCGCCGGGCGGCCTCAACATCCGCTGGCCGGACACGCCCCTGGCCCAGGAAGAGCGCCTGCACCGCCACAAGCTCTATGCCGCCCTCGCCTTCGCCCGCGCCAACAAGCTCGACCGCGCGGTCATCGACAGCCCCAAGCGGCGCTTCGGGATCGTCACCGCCGGCAAGTCCTACCTCGACGTGCTGCAGGCGCTCGACGACCTCGGCATCGACGAGGCCATGGCCGCGGAGCTCGGCCTGTCGCTCTACAAGGTCGGGCTGGTCTGGCCGCTGGAGCGCGACGGCATCCGGCATTTCGCCGAGGGCCTCGACGAGATCCTGGTGGTCGAGGAGAAGCGCGCCGTCATCGAGAACCAGCTCAAGGAACAGCTCTACAACTGGCGCGCCGATGTGCGCCCGCGGGTGATCGGAAAGTTCGACGAGACCGGCCAGTGGCTGCTGCCGTCGACCAACGAGCTCACTCCGGCGCGCATCGCCCAGGTGATCGCCCGGCGCATCGCGCGCTTCCACACCAGCGAACGGATCGAGCGGCGGCTCAAGTTCCTGGTGGAGAAGGAGGCGGCGCTCGAGCGCGGCGCGGCGCCGATCAGCCGGATCCCCTATTTCTGCCCGGGCTGCCCGCACAACACCTCGACCAAGGTTCCCGAGGGCAGCAAGGCGCTCGCCGGCATCGGCTGCCACTACATGGTGCAGTGGATGGACCGCAACACCGAGACCTTCACCCAGATGGGCGGCGAAGGCGTCAACTGGGTCGGCCAGGCGCCGTTCTCGGACGTCAAGCACGTCTTCGTGAACCTCGGCGACGGCACCTATTTCCATTCCGGCATCCTGGCGATCCGCGCCAGCGTCGCCGCCAAGGTCAACGTGACCTACAAGATCCTCTACAACGACGCGGTCGCCATGACCGGCGGGCAAGGCATGGACGGGCCGCTCGACCCGGCCATGATCACCCGCCAGGTCTACGCCGAGGGGGTGAAGCGGATCGTGGTGGTGAGCGACGAGCCGGAGAAGTACCCCCGGACCACCGAGTGGGCGCCCGGCGTCGCGGTCGAGCACCGCGACCGGCTCGACGCGGTGCAGCGCGCGCTGCGCGAGGTCGAGGGGGTCAGCGTCCTGGTCTACGACCAGACCTGCGCGGCGGAGAAGCGACGCCGGCGCAAGCGCGGCACCTATCCGGATCCGCCCAAGCGGGTCTTCATCAACGAGCTGGTCTGCGAGGGCTGCGGCGACTGCTCGGTCCAGTCCAACTGCCTCTCGGTGGTGCCCGTGGAGAGCGAGTTCGGCCGCAAGCGGGCGATCGACCAGTCGTCCTGCAACAAGGACTATTCCTGCCTCAAGGGCTTTTGCCCGAGCTTCGTGACGGTGCACGGCGGCCGGCCGCGCCGCCAGGCGGCGGTGTCGGAGGACGCCGCCGGCATGCCCGAGCCGCCGGCGCCGGCGCTCGCCGATCTCGATCGGCCCTACGGCATCCTGGTGACCGGCGTCGGCGGCACCGGCGTGGTCACCATCGGCGCCCTGCTCGGCATGGCGGCCCACATCGAGGGCAAGGGCTGCAGCGTGCTGGACATGACCGGGCTGGCGCAAAAGGGCGGCGCGGTGGTGAGCCACGTCCGGCTCGCGCCGAGCCCGGAGGACCTCCACGCCGTTCGCATCTCGGCCGGCGGCGCGCGGCTCGTGCTCGGCTGCGA
>JAWWCG010000542.1:0-3191 GCA_033720555.1 Kiloniellales bacterium
GCCAGCACGCGTGCCAGGGCACAAGCCACGGCACATGCCGGCGCACGTGCCGGCGCACAAGGCGGGTCGCGGACGGGTAGGAGCGCACGTATGGCCTCGCGAGGACGGCTCGGGCTGACCGGTCGGAGGGGCGGATATATCAGATTGCGCGCCGACAACCAATCTCGGGCAACCTGGCGCAGTCTTTGGCGGGCACGGGAACCGCCGGTCCCCGGCGACCAGGGCGGCGGCCTCATGGCGCGCCGGAGCGCCGCGCGCGAGGGGCGGATTGACGGGAAGCGGATTGACGGGCAGCGGATTGACGGGAAGCGGATTGGCCGGGCCGAAAGGAATAAGCGGCCGCCGGGATCGGGGACCGGCGGCCGCTCTAGTTTCCAGCCATGTTTGGGGGGCAAAGTGAGGAGGCCGGCTGGGCGCCTCAGACAGAGAGGGGAAATCTCTGCTGCATAAACAGATAGGCAAGGATTGTGGTCGCACCAGGACTCAAATAAGGCAAAATCGTGGAACGCCGGCCGGTCCGAGCGGGAGGATTTGGCGTCGGCACCGGCTCGGCCGCCGAGACGGCGCCCCACGGGGCCTATCCGGACACCGCCGACAATCGATATTCCTTTGGAAACTCAGCATCTTAGGCGCGCCAGGGCATGGCCCGGGCGGCGCCGGGGCGAGACCCGCGAAAGGCGCGCCGGGCCGGCGGCGGCCCGTGCGCGCCGGTCGGACCACCGGCACCTGCTTCGGATCACATTGTCGCGAGGCCGCTTGCCCTTCCCGGCGCCCGAACAGGCGCCCGAAAAAGAACCGGGACCGCGCCGTTGGGGCATCGGTCCCGAGAGTTCGTGGAGGGCCAGGAAATCTCTTTCCTGTTCCGCGCCATTCTTTATAGACAAACTAAGTTTGTCAATAACTATTTGATATCGCTTGGTAAAGAAGTGAATTTTGCACGGAATTGACTAATCGAACTGTAAATCCTGTAAAACCGGAATCCCCCGGCTCATGACCCTCCGCGTGACCCTGCCCTCATGACCCTGCGGCGGCGGCGCGCCCGCCACATAATCGATGCCGGAAAATCGATATCGGGTGATCGGCACCGCATCATCGAGGCCGGCACATCGAGGCCGGCACATCGAGGCCGGGCCAATGGCGCCCTATCGAAGCCGCCGCCCTTGAGACCGGCCTCCCAGGGTCGCCCTTGGACGGCCGGGGCGCCTCCCTCGCGCCGGCGCCCGGCCGGGACCGGCCAGCGCTCAGCTCGTGGCGATGCCCACGACGACGAGGATGGCGAAGGCGGCGACCAGCCAGATCCAGGGCTTGGACTTGAGGAAGCCGGCGGATTTTTCTTGGGATGCATCGCTCATATCTTGATCTCCTTTGATCCAGACCTCGTCGGTCTTGGTCTCGTTGGACTCGGCGCGGCGGCCTTGCGCCGGGCCAGTGGGCGCCTCGGATAATTCCATGGACGATGCCGGAGACAATTCCGGGGCACAATCCCATGGACGATCCCCTGCCGCGGCGCCTCTCGGATCGTTCGACTGCCAGACGGCAGCGTTTACATTTTTCTACGATATGTCAATAACATTCTGAAATTAAAGCGTAATCTAGTAAATCTCTTTCCCATCAATCGCGTAAATATGTAAAGCGTGTGGACCCCGCCGGGCCTCGCCGCGACCGCGGCCGGTCTAGGGGCGGTTCCTGCCGAGGCCCCTCGGAGCCAGCCGCGGATTCACCCGAACGTGATTCGCGTGGTAGCTTCGCCTGCGGATAGGGTGCGACATGCATGGACGAGCCCACAGGGCCGCGACGGCGCTGATCTTTCTGGCCAGTACGATCTTGATCGGACCCTGGGGCACACCCTGGAGCGGGGTCCGGTCGGCGGCGGCCGACGCCGCCGCGACGCCGCCCGTGGTGGTCGAGCTGTTCACGTCCCAGGGCTGCAGCTCCTGCCCGCCGGCCGAGGCCTTCCTCGACGAGCTGGCCGACGAGGAGGGCATCATCGCCCTCGAAATGCACGTCGACTACTGGGACTACATCGGCTGGGCGGACCCCTTCGCCAGCCCGCAAATCACCGAGCGGCAGCGGGACTACGCCGGTCAGTTGGAGCTGCGCTACGTCTATACCCCGCAGATGGTGATCGACGGCCGCTTGAACGCCGTCGGCAGCCGGCGCCAGGAAGTCCGCAGCGCGATCGACGAGGCCGGCGCCCTCGGCAAGCCGCTGCTGCTCGACTACCTCGAGGACGACGGCTTCAAGATCGTGATCCCGGCCGGCCCGAGCCCGGCCGGCGGCGCGACGGTCTGGCTCGCCGTGTTCGACGGCCTGCACGAGACCGAGGTCGAGCGCGGCGAGAACCGGGGCAAGACCCTGAAGAACCGCAACGTGGTGCGCGAACTGCAGGAAATCGCCCAATGGACCGGCGAGCGGCTCGAGATCCCGATCGACCTGGAGCAGGCGGCCGCGCGCGGCCGCGCGGGCTGCGCCATCCTCGTGCAGCAGGGCCGCACCGGGCCCATCCTCGGCGCCGCGGCCCTGTCCCTGGCGGGCCACTAAGCCAGGCGGTCCGGGCCTTACCCGCCGGCCAGGCCGCGGGCCACCAGATGCGAGAGCCGCCGGGTGAAGGCGACCGGATCGGGCGGCGATTCGCCTTCCAGGATCAGCGCCTGGTCGAGCAAGAGCCGGGCGGCGTCCTCCAGATCGGCCGCGGAGCCGCCGGCCGCGACCCGTTCGGCCAGGCCGCGAATGAGCGGGTGGCCCGGGTTGACCTCCAGGATCCGTTGCGAGGCCCTGTCGATCTGGTGGTGCTGCTTGAGCACGCGCTCCAGATGCATGTCCAGATCCCCCTCGTCGGCCACCAGGCAGACCGGGCTCTCGGTCAGGCGCTTGGACAAGCGCACGTCCTTCACCTTGTCTTTGAGGGTGAGCTTCACGAAGGCGATGAGGCTGTCCAGCTCGCCCGCCTCGCCCGGCGTTTGGTTCGGCGTTTCGCGCGCCGCGCCCGCCTGGTCTTCGTCGCCGGGCCGCTGCGCCTCGATGCCGTCGAGATCGGCCGCGCCGCGGGTCACCGACTTGAACGGCTTGTCGTCGTAGGCCGGGACGACGGACAGCCAGAAATCGTCGACCGGGTCGGTGAGGAGCAGCACCTCGACCCCCTTCGCCCGGAAGCCTTCCAGTTGCGGGCTGCGCCGCAGGCTGTCCGGCGC
>JAWWCG010000543.1:0-3182 GCA_033720555.1 Kiloniellales bacterium
GATGTGCGGCGACATGCTGACCATCTACCTCAAGCTGGACCCCGACGGGACCGTCGCCGACGCCGCCTTCGAGGGCAAGGGCTGCGCCATCTCCATGGCCTCGGCCTCGCTCATGACCGAGCTGATCAAGGGTCGCCCGGTAGCCGAGGTGGAGAAGCTGTTCCGCTCCTTCCACCGGCTGTGCACCGAGGACGGCTACACGCTCGAGGCCGACCAGGAGGACGCCGACCGGCTCAACGTGCTGGCCGGCGTGCGCGAGTTTCCGGTCCGGGTCAAGTGCGCCACCCTGGCCTGGCACACCATGCACGCGGCGATCGGCGGCGAGGCCGAGGTGTCGACGGAGTAGGACGAAGCATGAGCGACCGACCGATCTACGATCCCGGGTTCCCCGGCCCCGGCGTGGCCGACGATCCGGACGCCGCGCTGAGCGCCCGGGCCGGCAGCCCCTTGCCCGAGGGAACGGCGCCGGCCTCGCGCGAGCGCATCGTCGAGGCGCTCAAGACGGTCTACGACCCGGAGATCCCGGTGGACATCTACGAGCTCGGCCTGATCTACCAGTTCGAGCAAGGCGACAGTGGCGCCGTGCACATCGTCATGACGCTCACCACGCCGGGCTGCCCGGTCGCCGGCGAGATGCCCACCATGGTGGCCCAGGCCGTCGCCGCGCTGGACGGCGTCGGCGAGGTCGAGGTCGAGCTCACCTGGGACCCGCCGTGGACGCCGGCCAAGATGTCCGAGGACGCCCGCATGCTGCTCGGCATGTTCTGACAGCCGACGCCCGACGTGGTATAGTCCAGACGCAGACGAGGAGACCGAGAGGAGACCATGGCACCGCCCCTGATCACGCTGACCGATGCCGCCGCCGAGCGCGCCCTGCGCCTCATGGCGCAGAGCGACAAGCCCATCCTGGGCCTGCGCGTCGGGGTGAAGGCGCGCGGCTGCTCGGGCCTCAGCTATTACGTCGAATACGCCGAGGAACAGAAGAAGTTCGAGGAAATGGTGGAGGACAAGGGCGTGCGCATCTTCATCGAGCCGACCGCCACCATGTTCCTGCTGGGCAGCGAGATGGACTACGTGGAAGACACCTTCCACACCGGCTTCGTGTTCAAGAATCCCAACGAGAAGGGCCGCTGCGGCTGCGGCGAAAGCTTCCACGTCTGACCCGCCTTGCGCCCCGCGCCGCGGCCCGGCCGCCAGGCGCGGGACACGTCCGGCCCCTCGGGTCGCGGCCCCTCGCCCCCCTCTGCCGCGTCACGGCGTTCCCTGGGATCGCCGCCTTCAGTGGGCCGAGGTGCCGTCCTCGCGCTGGTAGATGACCGGCACTTCGAACTTCTCGGCGAATCGCTTGGCATAGGCCATGGCGTCGTCGTGGCTCATGGGCTTGCGGTTGACGAGCGTCTTAAAGGTGACGTCGCCGCGGCCGCCCTCGACCCACTCGATCAGGCCCAAGCGCACGGAACGGTTCGTCGGTCTCGGATAGGTCCGCACCTTGAGATAGCGCGCGTCCTCGATCGGCTGAAACTCGAACGCGCGGATCTGGATCTTGAAGGGCTCGGAGTCCGTCGTGAAGCGGCGCGTATCGGCCGTCTCCACGCGGCACGGGCCGGGCGCGGGCGCCGCGCCGCGCCGACGCGGCCGAGGTTCGCGGCTTTCCAGAAAGCGCTCGAGATCGCCGGGCGCGATGCGCCATTGTGCGCCGAACTTGTAGCCCCGCAAACGACCGCGCCGCAGCCAGCGGGCGACGCTGCGCGCCTCGACCTGGAGGCGATCGGCGGCCTGCGCCGTCGTCAAAAGCCGTTGGTCGGTCATGTTATGCGCCTCCGAGATATCGGACGAATTACCGGGCGAAATACCGGGCGAAATACCAGGGCGAGTTGGAGAGGCCGGCGGTTCGTCGGGACCGCGCCGCCGCCGCTCGATGCACGGTCGCGCGCCAGCGGGGCCCCGGAGCCGTTCGAGCGAGCGCCCCCCTGGCCCGCCGACCTCCGGCCCGCTCGAGAGCCGACGTTCGGTTCAGGCGCCGCACCTCAATTGACGACGAAGACGGCGCGGCGGTTCCGCGACCACGCGAGCTCGTTCGAGCCAACCACTTCCGGCTGCTCGTTGCCGTAGCTGATCACCGACAGCCGAGCCCCGTCCATGCCCAAGGCCTCCATGTAGCGCCGCACGGCGTTCGCCCGCCGATCGCCGAGCGCCAGGTTGTACTCGCGCGTGCCCCGCTCGTCGGCATGGCCTTCCAAGGTCAGCGTCACGTCCGGATAGCTCTGCATCCAAGCGACAAGCTTCTCGACCGTCTCTTGCGACTGGGGGCTCAGATCGCTCTGGTCGAACTCGAAGAAGACCCGGTCGCCGACGTTCTCGATCAGCCATTCCTGGGATGTCGGGTCCTGGGCCGGCAAGGCGGCGAGATTTCCGCTGCTCCCGGAACCGGCCGGACTTCCCGCACTGGGGGTCGCCGAAAATTCTTCCGGCTCGGAGGCACAGGCAGCCAGGAGGGCGGTCGCCGCGATAAGCATGAAAGATCTGACGCGCATGTCATGCCCTTTCCAAACGCTGGGGGTCTTCCCGAACGGCTATCGAGCGTTCAGGCGACTCTTGGGTCGTCTCGAGCTGGATTGAGCTCACGCGCCATCTTGGCGCGCCTGGAATTAAAATTTTCCTTCTTCTTCGATCTATACTCGCGTTTCTATCGATTTTTATGCGGGTATTTTATGAGATATTTAGAGCAATATTGTCTGGCGATTTGCGTATTGAAGACGAGATCAGTATCCGGCCAGATTGAGCCACGCTGACGGGCCGATTTTGGCTGGGCGTTAAGAGCGAGGGCCGCCGAGCCGGCGCGCCGCGCCGCACCGCACCGCGGCCGCAGCGCCGGGCGCAGGTCCTTGAAATATCTTAGAACGACTCTAAATGAGAATGCGACGCATTTGCGTTTAGGAGCGACCCATGCGCGATTGCCTCAAGACCACCACCTACGGCACCATGCACCTCATGGTGGCCATGGCGGTCGCCTACGCCCTCAGCGGGAGCTGGAAGATCGCGCTCGGGATCGGCCTGATCGAGCCGGCGGTGCAGACCGTGTTCTACTCGCTGCACGAACGCCTGTGGCGCCGCGCGGACCGGCGCCTTGGGGACACGCGCCCCGCGGCCAAGGGCGCGCCCGGCCCGGCGGGGCGAAGGCC
>JAWWCG010000544.1:0-3173 GCA_033720555.1 Kiloniellales bacterium
GGTGTGATCCCACAGGGTGAGTACGGCGGCGGCGCGGTCATGATCTGGGACCGGGGCACCTACGACAACATCACGGAAAAGGACGGCGAGGTCGTGCCCCTGGCCGACGCGCTCGCGCGGGGGCACGCCCTCGTCCGGCTGCATGGCCAAAAACTGTCCGGCGGCTACGCCCTGCAGCGCACCGGCAAGGGCGAGGACGCCCGGTGGCTGCTGGTCAAAATGAAGGACGAAGCGGCCGACGCCCGGCGCAACCCGGTCTCGACCCAGCCGAGGTCGGTCGCCAGCGGGCGCACGCTCGAGGAAATCGCGGACGATGAAGGCGCGAGCGAGGAGGAGGCATGAGCGGGTGGCGCGAGGCCCTGCCGGAGGACGAGCGCGCTCGGCTCGAGAAGACCGGGCCGGCCCAGTGGGCGCCGCCGATGCTGGCGACCTTGACCGACGCGCGGTTCTCCGACCCGGATTGGATCTTCGAGCGCAAGCTCGACGGCGAGCGGGCCGTGGTCGTGCGGCACGGGCGCAGGCTCCGCTTGCTGAGCCGCAACCGCAAGGACCTCGCCGACACCTATCCGGAGTTGGCCGAGGCCCTGGCGGCCGAGGCCTGCGACGACTTCGCGGCGGACGGCGAGATCGTGGCCTTCGAGGGCGCTCTCACCAGCTTCTCGCGGCTGCAGCGGCGCATGCAGATCGCGGACCCGGAGGCGGCCAGGGCGAGCGGGGTGGCTGTCTACTACTACCTCTTCGACATGATGCATCTGGACGGGTGGAGCCTGGAAGGGCTCGCCGTGCGCCGCCGCAAGGCCCTGTTGAAACGGGCGCTCTCCTTCGCCGACCCGCTGCGCTATACGCCCCACCGCAACCGCGCCGGCGAGGCGTATTTCCGCGAGGCTTGCGAGAAGGGCTGGGAGGGCGTGATCGCCAAGCGCGCCGCGGCGCCCTATTGTCACGGCCGGTCGCGGGACTGGCTCAAGTTCAAGTGCGCCAAGGGTCAGGAACTGGTGATCGGCGGCTTCACCGAGCCGAAGGGCAGCCGCGTCGGCTTCGGCGCTCTGCTGGTCGGCTATTACGCCGACGGCGAGCTGCGCTACGCCGGCAAGGTGGGCACCGGCTACGACGACGCCTTTCTGAGGGAATTTCGTAAGCGCCTCGACGCCCGGCGGCGCAAGACCTCCCCCTTCGCCGACGACGTGACGGAGCGCGGTGCGAGCTGGGTGTCGCCCGACCTAGTCGGCGAATTCGGCTTCACCGAATGGACGCGCGACGGCAAGTTGCGCCACCCGCGCTTCCTCGGCTTGCGGCGCGACAAGGCGGCCGAGGACGTGGTGCGCGAGGCGACCGATGGCTGAGCGCACGGACGAGCCCATGGACGAGAGCGTGACGCTCGACGGCCACGAGATCGAGCTGTCGAGCCTCGACAAGGTTCTTTTCCCCGAGGCGGGCCTGACCAAGGGCGACCTGATCGCCTATTGCCGGCGCATCGCCGACGTCGCCCTGCCGCACTATCGGGACCGGCCCTTGAGCATGCAGCGCTTTCCCGATGGCATCGCCGCGGAGGGGTTTTTCCAGAAGCAGGCGCCCGACTACTTCCCACACTGGATCGAGCGGGTCGAGCTCGCCAAGCAGGACGGCACGGTGAGCTACGTCGTCGCCAACAGCGCGGCGACGCTGGTCTACCTGGCCAACCAGGGCTGCATCACCCACCACCTCAGCCTGGCGCGTCGGGACGAGCCGGAGCGTCCCGACCGTCTGATCTTCGATCTGGATCCGACCGACGACGACTTCGCCAAGGTGCAGGCCGCGGCGACCAGCCTCAAGACGCTGCTCGACGAGCTGGACCTGCCGAGCTTCGTCATGACCACGGGCTCGCGCGGGCTGCACGTGGCCGTCGCGCTCGATCGCTCGGCCGGTTTCGACGAGGCCCGCGCGTTCGCCGGCGACCTGGCGCGCTGCCTGGCGCGGCGCGAGCCCGGCGCGCTCACCGTAGAGCAGCGCAAGAACAAACGCGGCGACAAGCTGTTTCTCGACACCCTGCGCAACGCCTACGGCCAGACCGCGGTCGCCCCCTATGCGGTGCGGGCGATCGAAGGCGCGCCGGTCGCCACGCCCCTGCGCTGGGACGAGGTGGGCGCGGGCGACCTGACGGCGCGCAGCTACACCATCGAGAACATCTTCCGCCGCCTGGCGCAGATCGAGGATCCCTGGTCGGACATCGCCCGGCGCGGCTGCTCGATCGCCGCGGCGCGCCGGCGGCTCGCCAAGCTCGCTTGATCGCGGCCGGGATGCATAGCCCGGGATGCTTAGCCCGGGACTCATAGCGAGGCGTAAGCCCTGTCACGAAGGAGGGAACAGTGACACAAACAGCAGCACGAACGACGCGCGGCGGCGCGGGCGACGGCGGCTTGCCGTTGGCCATGACGCCGCCTAAGCCGCCGCCCGAGGAGCCGCCGCAGCCGATCCCCGGGGGTCCGCCCGAGGTGCCCGAGGAGGTGCCGGTCGAGGAACCCCCGGGCAAGGGCGGGGAAATACCCATGGATCCCCCGGCGGAGGCGCCCGACGATGCGCCGCCGGAAACGCCGCCGCCGCCGCCCGCCGAGGTCGGCGCGTGCGCTCCGCCTCCCGGCTGAGGCGGCGCGGACCGGAACCCATGGCGGCGGCCCCGCGTTGAGAAGCCATAGGTGCAACAACAGGAGGAGCGAAGCATTTCCGACAAAGACAGCAAAGAGTCCCTGCGGCATCTGATCGCCCTGTGCGAGGACGGCGTGCGGGCCTTCGAGGACGCCGTGGTCGAGGTCGACGACCGCAAGCTAATGGGCCTGTTCCGGGAGCTCGCTATTTCGCGCAAGTTCACCGCGGTGGAATTGCGGAAGCTGCTTCGGTCGATGGGCGGCGACGCCTCGGAGGGCGGGACCCTCGCCGGCTCGGCCCTCCGGCTCTATAGCCAGATCAAGGCCACCGTCGCCGAGGAGGACGTCGTCGCCATTCTCGAGGAGCTCGAACGCAGCGAGCGGCGCGCCTTGGAGGCCTTCGAGTCCGCGGCGGAGCGGGAGCGCTCGGGCGCGCTTCACGACGCGATCCGAGTCCACGCCAAAGAGATCGGCAGGACCCTCGAGAGCCTCCATGCCTTGCGCATGGAGTTGAAGCGCTCATCGTCGTCCGAGGACGACCCCGAGGACGAC
>JAWWCG010000545.1:0-3173 GCA_033720555.1 Kiloniellales bacterium
GAAGTCCTCGACCAGGGTCAGGGTCGTTCCGTCCCAGGTGCCTTCGATATCGACCTCGAACTGGCGACGAAGCTGGCCGAAGCGGTCCTGAAAGATGCCCCAGGCCTTGGCGCGGCCGGCGAAATAGTCCTCGATCAACAGGGTCGGCTCGCGCCCGGCGAAGTCTTCCGGTTTCATGGCGTTACACCCCGAAATGCCAAAGACGATGGCGATCAGCGCCAATCCGAGGATCGCTGGCCTGACGATCGCTCGCCTGACGACCGCTTGCCTGACGATCGCTGGTCTCACGATCATGGGCGCTCTCTCGCCGCTAGCCGCCGGACCGCGCGGCGCGAAGCTCGATGAGGCGGCGGATCCGGCGCTGTCGCTGCGCGGTGATCGGGTAGCCGGCGACCAGGGCGACCGAGCCCAGCTTGATCAGCGCCGGCACCAGGGCGTAGAGCGCGGCGAGCGCCCAGAGCCCGGCGGCCGAGGCGGCCTGCCGGCCTGCCGCCGGGTCGGTCTCCAATCCGGCCAAGTCCAGCAGCGGAAAGGCGATGCCGACGGCGAGCGCCAGGGCGAGCTTGGTGGCGACGCCCCACAGGGCGAAATAGAGGCCGGCGCGCTTTTGCCGGCTGCGCAGGGTGTCCAGGTCGATGACGTCGGCCTGCATCGAGGCCGGCAGGGTCAGATCCGCCCCGAGGCTGACGCCGGTCAGGACGCAGACGGCCAGGAACCACAGCTCGTCGCCCGCGCCGAGCAGCGGCACGAAGGCGAACACCGCGGCCGCCCAAACCATGGCAACGACCCACGTGCGGTGCTTGCCCCAGCGGGCGCTGAGGCGCAGCCACAGCGGGATCGCGGCGACGCCACAGAAGAAGTAGACGAACAGCAGCGCGCCGGACCAATCCGGCGCCTCGAGCACCCGCTCGACATAGAGCAGGAACAGCGTCGCCGGCAGGCCGTTGGCGATGCCGTTCAAAAAATAGGCTGCGATCAGCCGGCGGAAGGGACCGTTGCGCCACAGCACTCGGACGCCGTCTCGCCAAGCCAGCCGCTGCGGTGGTGCGGCCGGGCTCTCGGGGACGACGCAGACGGCGACGATCAGGCATATCGGTAGTACGACCCAGAGCGACCAGGCGATCACTTCCAGCGCGGCGGCGCGGCCGGAGCCGACCACCACGGGCAGGCCGGCGGCGAGCAGCGTGCCGACCACCACCAGGCCCTCGCGCCAGCCGGCGATCCGGCTGCGCTCGTCGTAGTCGGGCGACAGCTCCGCGCCCCAGGCGCTGTAGGGCAGCAGGATCATGGTGGCGCCGAGGTAGAGCGCCATGGTCCACAACAGCAGGTCGCCCCACCCGGCGCCGGGCGCCGGCAGGAAGAGGTACCCGGCGCTCGCCATCACCAGGGGCGCCCCCGCCAGCATCCAGGGCCGGCGCCGCCCGAAGCGCGTGGTCAGGCGGTCGGAGAGCGCGCCGATCACCGGATCGGTGACCATGTCCCAGAGCCGGGCCAGCAGCAGCACGACGCCGACGGTGAGGAATCCCAGGCCGAGGTCGACGGCGTAGAAGGCCGGCAGGGTCACGTACAGCGGCAACAGAAGCGCCGCCAGCGGCAGAGCCGGCAAGCCGTAGGCGAGCAAGACGCCGCGGCCGAGCGGTTTCGGGTCCTGCGCCGGCGCGGGCATGGCCGGCCTCAGCCCTTGGTCAGGGCCGCCTGCAGCACGTCGATCCGGCCGGTCTCGAAGCCCGCCTCGCAGTACGCGAGGTAATAGCGCCACATGCGCCGGAACCGCTCGTCGAAACCGAGCGGCAGGATATCGGGCCAGGCCGCCTCGAACGACCGCCGCCAGACGTTGAGGGTGCGGGCGTAGTGCGGCCCGATCCGCTCGGCGCCGCCCCATTCGAGCCCGGCCAGCGCCACCTGTTCGCGCAGACGGCCGGGCGACGGCAGGTGGCCGCCGGGAAAGATATAGCGCTGAATGAAATCCACGTCCGTGCGGTAGGCCTCGTAACGCTCGTCGTCGATGGTGATGACTTGCAGCGCCGCCCGCCCGCCGGGCCTCAGCCGGTCGCGCAGCATGGCGAAATAGCGCGGCCAGTACTTCTCGCCGACGGCTTCCAGCATCTCGATGGACACCAGCCGATCGAAACTGCCGTCGAGGTCGCGGTAATCCTGGAACCGCAGATCGACCCGCTCGCCGAGGCCCTCGGCGCGAAGCCGTTCGGCGGCGAACTCGTACTGGTCGCGCGAGATGGTGATCGCGGTGACCCGGCAGCCGATCTCGCGCGCGGCCCAGCGAGAGAAGCCGCCCCAGCCGCAGCCGACCTCGAGCACGCGGTCGCCGGGGCCGATCTCGGCCAGTTCTGCGATGCGGCGGTACTTGTTGGCCTGGGCCGCCTCGAGCGGCTCGCCGGGCCGCTCGAACAGCGCCGAGGAATAGGTCATCGACGGGTCGAGCCAGAGTGCGTAGAAGGCGTTGCCGAGGTCGTAGTGCCAGGCGATGTTGTGCCGGGCGCCGCGTTTCGAATTGGGCCGCAGCCAGCGGCCGAGCCGCGGGATCGGGCGCGTCCATGGCCGCCCGTCGAGCGCCCGCAGGAGCGCGTCCTCGTTGCGGATGGCGAACTCGACCAGGGCGACCAGATCCGGGCTGTCGCACTCGCCGGCCATGTAGGACTCGGCGAAGGCCAGGCTGCCGCCCAGCAAGGTGCGGCGGAACGCGCGGGGGTCGTGGACCTGCAGGCGGGCCTTGGGGCCCGGGTGGGCGCCCTTGAACACGCGCTCGCCGCCGTGCGGCAAGGCGAGGCTAAGCTCGCCCCGCTCGACGCGCCCGGCCAGGGCGAGAAACAGCCGCTCGGCGATCCCGGCGCGCCCAAGGCCTTCGCGATAGTCGATCTCAGCTTGCATGGGGTTCCGTCTTTGGCGTGGGGATCCGGGCGTTACTCGGCGGCCTGGTCCAGGCTCGCGCGGACGTGGCTGACCGCGCGCTCGGGCGGGGCCGGGCGCGGCACGATCTTCGCGCCCTTGCGCCACAGCTTGAGGGCGTGCCAGTGGATCGCGCCGATCACCTTGAGCGTCATCAGCGGGTACGCGAAAAAGGCGCCCGCGAGGCGCGCGTCGGTGAGCGGCCGGCGCTGTCCGGTCTGCGACGCGATCAGCAGCTCGCCCTCGGGCGTCCATTGGCGAATCAAGAC
>JAWWCG010000546.1:0-3165 GCA_033720555.1 Kiloniellales bacterium
CGCCGGGCCCGAGCAGGCATCGCCCTGGGCGGAAGCGCGCGCGGCGGGATAGCCGACCAGCGGGGCCGCCAGCAGGGCCGCCAGCAGGGCCGCCAGCAGGGCCGCGCCCGCGAGGCCCCGTCGCGGGGCCGCCCGGGACCGTCGCGCGCGGCGGCGGAGCGCCACAAGGTCCAACGGCTGCGGAGGTCGCATGTCTCGAAGTATGGGCGCACGCCCGGTCGATGCCAACCGCCGGCCCCTCCCGCACCGCCTCCCACGGCGACGCGCGGCGACGCGCGGCGCGAGCGGCCGCGATCCCGTGGGCACAGCCGGCGCCCTTATGCTAATGTCACAACCTGAACACGCAAAGGAGACACGCCCGTGAACGTCATGCGGTTCTGGTCCGACCTCAATATGTGGAACAAGTACGGCCTGTCCGCCATATGCGGGATCGCGATCATCGCCCTGATCGTCTGGCTCGCGGCTTGAGCCGACCGCTTGCCGGGACCGGCGCCTGCGACCTGCCGCCGCCGACCCGCCAACGGCCGCCCCACCTATAGCCGCCGCATTCGCGCCTGGCGGCAGCGCATCGACGGCCGCGGGCCGGCTGTCACCACTCGCCGGTGTTGGCCATCGAGGCCCACGGTTCCTTCGGCGGCAGGGCCTCGCCTTTCTGCAGCAGCTCGATCGAGATGTTATCGGGGGATCGGACGAAGGCCATGCGCCCATCGCGCGGCGGGCGGTTGATGGTGACGCCTTGGTCCATGAGCGACTGGCAAAGCGCGTAGATGTCGTCGACCCGATAGGCCAGGTGGCCGAAGTTGCGGCCGCCGGCGAGTTCCTCGGGATCGTAGTTGTAGGTCAGCTCGATCTGGGCGTCCTCGTCGCCGGGCGCGGCCAGCATGACCAGGGTGAAGCGGCTCTCCGGGTAGTCGTAACGCTCGACCTCCTTGAGGCCCAGCTTGTTGCAGTAGAAATCGAGCGACGCCTCGAGATCGCTGACGCGGACCATGGTGTGCAGGTATTTCATTGCGCGGCCTTCCTCTCCACTTTCTCTGCTCGGTTTTCCCCGAAATAGGGCCGGGGCCCGGTTTTCTCAAGCCCGGGGGCGCGCCCGCGCCTTCCCCTCCGACGGCGCCGGCCCTCGTCGGCTCGGGCTCATTTGACGGTAACGCAGGTGCACGACGCCAAGTGGCTAACGTGCGTCGATATGCTCCCCATCAAAACACCCTTAAGGCTGCTCAGACCGCGACTTCCCATCACGATCATGTCCGCTTTCGTCCGTTTCGCGTGGTCGAGGATGATCTCCGTCGGGTTGCCCTCTTCGACGATTGTCTCGACCGTCTGGACCCCCTTGTCCCGGCAGGTTTTCTCGGCCCAGGCCAACACGCGCTTGCCGATGAAATCCAAGGTCTCCAGCGGCATTTGGGTGCCCATCTTGCCCTCGACCCGGGACATGATCTCCTGGGGGATGTTGACCAGGTTGCTCGGCGCATCTCTTTTCGCACCGACGTGTTCAACCTGGGCGGCGCGCATCAGCCCCTCGGGCATGTGTCCGCGCAACAGCACATGCAGCAGCACGATCTTGGCGCCGTACTTGACCGCCAGGTCGCCCGCTAGATCGACGGCTTTGTTGGCGTGGGATGAACCGTCGGTCGGGACAAGGATCGTCTTCACCATGTTTGTCTCCCTTTCAACGCGCTTGGGGTGCGCCGCCTACATAGGGCAATTGGCCAGTGAACCCAAGGCGGCACGCCCTTCGCTCCCCAATCGGGACGTGCCGCGAGGCCGAGTTCCTCGTTAGCGCCGCGAGCCGCCGGACGGCATAGCAGCGCCGTATCGCCGACGCGCGATGGCGGGAGGCAGGTTTTGCCCCCCACTCAGGCTCGCCCGGATCCAGCGACGTGGCGACCGTCCGCGCCCGGCTTAGGGGGCCGGGGACAAATCGCCTTCCAGGAGGTAACGTCGTTCCGTCTTGTTCAAGAACTCGATGAGCAGTGTGCCGACCCCCCGTAGCGTCGCGAACGGCCCCGTCCCGCCGCTCAACTCCCAGTATCCGCTGTTGATTGGTTTCACCTTGCCATCCGGCCCGGAAACGAAAGACGCGCGCAATCGCCAGCGAAAATAGGCGATGTCGCCCGCCGTCGTGGTCGCCTCGATGTAACCGCTCGCCTTGGCGTCTTCGCCGCGCGTCACGTCGTGCATGCCGAACTCGACCACCTTGGCGTCCTTGAAAACGCCGTCTCCGCTCGCGCTGCCTTCACGCCGCAGGAGCACGACGAAGTGACGGCTATCGTCCTTGAAAGCGAGGGAGATATCCTCCTGGGTCGAAAGCACGGCATCCAAGACCATGGGTTCCGCCGACGCCGGCGCGGAGCCAATGCCGAGGACGAGCGCCAGACCTAGCAACGTCGCTCTTGCGGGGCGCATCCCATCGATCCTTTAGACGAAGCCGAATGGTCCGTCAGCCTACTCTGCCTCGGAAAGGCCGGTCAAATCGACATCATGCGGGTGGGAGAGTATGGGCTCGGAGATCGGAAACTCGATCGCCGCGCGCGGGCTCGCGACCACGCAACCACCGAGACGATGTCGCAAGTGCGCCATCCCGCAGGACGCTCGATGACGTCCGGTAAGGGTGACGAGCGCCCCTAAGCGGAGAGCGGCGGGACTGTCCGCTTTGCGATGCCAAGGCGGGGCCCGCGCGCCAGCCGAACACCCCACGCCGGCCTGGGACGCTTCGGCCCTGTCCGTCGGATCGAGCGACGGTCTATCGCGTTCAGCCGGTGATCCGCGACCGCGCCCACGCGCTCAGCCCGATGTCCGCCAGGCGCTCGGCGTCGAGCGCCCGCAGCTCGGCCAGGTTGCGCTGGCGCCGCGTCCGGACTCGGATCCGCTGCAGCAGAGCCCGCCCCAAGGGCATCGCGCGCCCGCTCGAGGCCGTCTTCAGGGTCGCCATCTTGCCGTCCTCCAAAATCAGTTTTGATGACCCCTGGCGATTTCTCAATCATCGCCAATACCCCTAGAATTTGTTGTTTTTCCCGGAAGCGCCAGGCATTTGATCTGCGCTAAGAAGTTAGCTAAACTTAACTCTTAGAATGACCGAGTGGCTGCCGTCGCTGAACGCTCTCAGGGCCTTCGAGGCCGTCTCGCGCCACCTCAGCTATCGCAAGGCGGCGGCGGACCTGC
>JAWWCG010000547.1:0-3162 GCA_033720555.1 Kiloniellales bacterium
GACGCCGAAGAAGGAGACGGTGCCGTAATCGGCCAGGGTCTCCATCAGGGCGAGCGAGGTGCCGGCGGCGATCGCCGGCCGGGCCAGCGGCAGGGCGACCCTGAGGAAGCTGCCGAAGGCGCTGCAGCCGAGCGTGCGGCTCACCTCCAGCGCGCAGACCGACTGCTCGAGGAAGGCGGCGCGGCACAGGAGGTAGGTGTAGGGATAGAGCACGAAGATCAGCATGACGACGGCGCCGCTGAGGGAGCGGATCTCCGGGAAACTGTAGTCGCCGGGCCCCCACCCGGTCAGCTCGCGCAGGAGGCTCTGCACCGGCCCGGTGAACTGCAGGAAATCGGTGTAGGTGTAGGCCATGACGTAGGCCGGCACGGCGAGCGGCAGGATGAGCGCCCACTCGAACAGCCGCCGGCCGGGAAAGCGGCACATGGTCACCAGCCAGGCGGTGCCGGCGCCGATCACCGGCACGCCGAGCCCGACGCCGGCGACCAGCCACAGGGTGTTGACGACGTAGCGCGGCAGCACGGTGGCGGCGAGGTGATCCCAGGCGCCGCTGTCGCTGGGCGCGAAGATGTTGACGACCACGGCGACGATCGGCAGGACCAGGACGCCGGCCACGACGAGGGCCAGCCAGACGAAGGCGCGGCTGCCGCTGACCCGCCGCAAGGCGCGCACCGGCCAGGCCGACCGCCCGAGGCTCGGCGGCGGCGGCACCACCACGGGCGCGGGCTGGGGGACGTCGCTCACGCGCCTAACGTGCCGCCGCTCGCGCGGCTGGCCCCAGGCGCCCCAGGGAATGCTCCAGCGGTCGCCCCAGGGAACGCCCCAGGGAACGCCCCAGGGAACGCCCCAGGGAACGCCCCAGGGAACGCCAGAGCGGACGCCAGAGGGGACACCGCGATCCCGGCCGGCGGGCCGCTCCGCGCGCCTTCGCCGCGCCCCGCGCCGGCCATCGCCCGCCGGTCCCGCCCGGTGTGCGAATGATTATCATTCGCGGATAATGCCATTCCTGGAACGTCGATCCAAGCCTTGAAGAAGCCGCACTAGGATTGTGGACAAGAGCCGGCTAGTTACGCCACCGCGCGTCCGCCGGGCAATGATTTTCTCGGCCGGCGGCGTTGCGCCGCGCCGGCGCGTCGGTTTGGCCGGCCGGTCTCCCCTGCGGCCCGCGCCGTGGGCGCCGGGAGGGGCCGAGCGTGGATTTTCACCGGGTAGGGGAGGCGAGGGCTGTCGCGAGACGGAGAGGGGCTTTGGCACTGGCCGGGGCGCCTTTGACCGCCGGCAAAAAAAGGCCGGCGCGCGTTTTCGCGCGCGCCGGCGGAAGGTCTTGCTCGCGGGGACGAGGGGGAGCGGCCGTCAGCCGGCCGCCGCCTGCGGCTCCCGCTCGGCGCCCTCGCTCTCGTCCGGCGCCGGGTCGCGCAGCACGTAGCCGCGGCCCCACACGGTCTCGATGTAGTTCTCGCCGCCGGTCGCTGCCGACAGCTTCTTGCGCAGCTTGCACACGAAGACGTCGATGATCTTCAGCTCCGGCTCGTCCATGCCGCCGTAGAGATGGTTGAGGAACATCTCCTTGGTCAGCGTCGTGCCCTTGCGCAGGGAGAGCAGCTCGAGGATGCCGTACTCCTTGCCGGTCAGGTGCAGCGGCTGGCCGTCCACCTCGACCGTGCGGGCGTCCAGATTGACCTTCAGCTTTCCGGTCTGGATGATCGAGTCCGGGTGGCCCTTGGAGCGGCGCACGATGGCCTGGATCCGCGCGATCAGCTCGCGCTTGTCGAACGGCTTGGTCAGGTAGTCGTCGGCGCCGACGCCCAGGCCCTTGATCTTGTCGTCGAGCCCGGAGAGGCCGGAGAGGATGAGGATCGGCGTCTGGACCCGAGCCGCGCGCAGCCGGCGCAGCACCTCGTAGCCGTCGATGTCCGGCAGCATGAGGTCCAGGACGATGATGTCGTAGTCGTAGAGCTTTCCGATCTCGAGCCCGTCTTCGCCCATGTCCGTGGTATCACAGACGTAGCTTTCCGACCGCAGCATCATCTCGATGGATTGGGCCGTCGCCGAATCGTCCTCGACAAGCAGTACACGCATTGTTGTTCACCCCGATCTTGCGATGTCCACGCGAATATATCCTATTAACCATTTTCGGGAAGGATCGTTAATAAACTCTTAGCAGCAAACAGAAATTTGCCAACACGTTTTACCCAAGCTTAAGCCTAACGGGCGATACTCGGCGGATCGATTCGCCCGCGGCGACGTTATTCTCGCGGGCGTGCATCCGGGTCGGCGTTTTGGGAACAGGCAATCAAACCGTGAACGAACCCCTCGATTTGAGACCGGGTCAGGGCCGCGATGGCCGTGACGGCGGCAATGACGGCGCGCGCCGCGGCCGGGCCGGGAGCGGGCCGGCATGAGCGGCCTGGAGAACCTGGTCCGCGTCCATCAGTGGGTCCTGGACGAAAAGCGCCAGCGCCTGAGCGGCCTGGAGCAGCTCCTCGGGCGCATGGAAGACGACCTCGAGATCCTGGAGGAGAAACTGGCGGCCGAGCGCGAGGCCGCCGGCCGGAGCCTGGATGGCGCGCTGGCGTTCCAGACCATCATTCCCGCCGCCCTCGAACGGCGTGACAAGCTGCGCCATTCGATCGCCAATCTCCGCGCGGAGATCGAGGCGGCGCGCGACGAGGTGGGCGAGGCGGTCCAGGACCTGAAGAAATACCAGACCGCCCAGGGCATTCAGGAGCGCCAGGAGACCGAGAAGCGCCGGCGCCGCGACACCCTCACCCTGGAGCAGTCGGGCGTCGGCCTCTATCGGCGCCCGCGCGCGGCCGGCGACCAAGGCTGAGGCCGCCCGAGGCCCCGGATCCGCCGGGCGGCGGACCTTTCCGCACACTCCAGCGAGTCTCGACCGGCTCGGCCCCGGCCCGGCCGGCCGCGACGGGATCCGTGCGGCCGTGCCGCAGGCGGCGCCCCCGGTCGGGATCGGCTGGGACGGACGGTGGCGGAGGCGGTCAGGAGGATCTGGTTAGGAGGATCTGGCAAGGGAATCTGGCTAGGGTGCGCCGGCTAGGGGGTGGCGGTCTTCCGCCCCTCCGTGCCGCGCTTCATCCGTATCGGTCTCTTACGGCGGCACGGACGGCCGGAGCCCACGGTTTGCCCCCCGAGACGATCAAGCCA
>JAWWCG010000548.1:0-3161 GCA_033720555.1 Kiloniellales bacterium
GCCCCAGTTCGACTTCGCCACCTTCCCGTCGCAGATCTTCTGGCTGATCGTCTGCTTCGCCGTGCTCTATTTCCTCTTGGCGAGATCGGTCTTGCCGAAGATCGGCGCGGCCTTGGAGGCCCGGCAGCGCAAGATCGACGACGACCTGGAGCGGGCGACCGAGCTGGAGCTCAAGGCCAAGGAGGCGCTGGCGGCCTACGAGGCGCAGCTCGACGGCGCGCGCGACGAGGCGCAATCGGCGATCCGCCAGGCCACCGAGGAAATGGCCGCGGAAGCCGATCAGCAGCACCAGGCCCTGGCGAAGAAGCTGGCGGCCGAGGTCAAGGCGGCCGAGGCGCGCATCGCCGAGGCCCGCAAGGATGCCCTGTCCAACATCCAACAGGTGGCGAGCGAGACCGCCCGCGCCGCGACCGCGCGGCTGATCGGCGTCGACGTTGGCGAGGACCGGGCCGGCGCCGCGGTGGCCGCCGTCACGAAAGAGCAACGCTGATGTCCGAACTGCTGCACTCGGCGGAATTTTGGGTGCTGGTCGCCTTCCTGATCCTGGTCGGGGCGGTCTTCAAGAAGGTGAGCGCCGTGCTCACCAGCGGGCTCGACGCCCGCGCCGCCCGCATCAAGGCGCAACTGGACGAGGCCGAGAAGCTCCGCGAGGACGCCCAGTCCCTGGTCGCGGAATACCAGCGCAAACAGCGCGCGGCCGGCCAGGAGGCCGAGGCCATCGTCGCCCAGGCCAAGAGCGAAGCCGAGCGCATGCGCCAGCAGGCCCACGCGGATCTGGAGCAAGCGCTGAAGCGCCGCCAACAGCAGGCGCTCGACAAGATCGCCCAGGCCGAGGCGGAGGCCCTCGAGGCGGTCCGCAATCAGGCCGTGGACTTGGCTTTGGCGGCCTCGGCCCGCCTGCTGGCGGACAACCTGGACGAAACCAAGGCCGCGCGCCTCGTCGACCAGGCGATCGAGGAGCTGCCGGGCAAGCTGCACTGACCCGCGCCCCGAACCGCGCGGCCGGCCGGACGCTCACGCCCTTGATGGAAAATGCGAAATCGTCTCGCCGTTCGGTCGACGTCGCGATTAGCTGAGGTATAGTGCGCGCTCGCGACTCCAAAGTTCCGACCGACCGAGTTCACGCCATGGTCAAACGAACCGGGTTCACGTTCTGCCGCGTCGTCCTCTTGGCCGCTCTCGTGGCGGTTTGCGCGATATCGAGGCCCCTGGGCGTCGCCGCGGCCGAGACGCCGCAGATCGCCGTCCTCAACGTCGAGGCCGTCCTCAATAGTTCGAATGCGGGGCGGAGCGTTCAGGAACAACTGAAGAAGATCCGCTCGGCCAACCAGGAGAAGGACCAGGAGTCCGAGGCGGCCCTGCGCACCGAGGGCGAGCAGTTGATGAAGCAACGCGCGGTCCTCTCCGAGGAAGCCTTCGCGACGAAACAGAAGGAACTGCAGTCGCGATTCGAAACGCTGCGCCAAGGCTTCGACGAACGACAACAACGCATTCAGTCGGCGGTGGAGAAGGCCAGAACCCAGATCCATGAGGCCTTGGTGGAGGCCACCCGGGACATCGCCGCGGAGCGGGACATCGACATCGTGCTGTCGCAGACCGCCACGGCCTTGACGTCGAAGGAGCTGGATATCTCCAAGGACGTGCTGGACCGCCTCAACGAGACGTTGAGCGAAATTCCCCTCGCGGTCGACGCGCCATAGCGCCCGCCTATCACCCTTCAAAAGTCCCCCCAAACGCCCGCCTGCCGCCCACACTGCGCCCTGGCGTCCGTCCGCGCCCGGCGGCGGCGACGAGAGCGCCTTCCCGGCCCTGATGGCGGCCTACCGGCGGCCGGTCTACAGCTATCCGGTGGGCAGCGCCGTGGCACGCGCTGCGGCGATGGAACGCCTGGCGACAGGCGCGACGGATCGGCTAGGCCGCCTCGGCCGCCGCCCAGGTCGAGACGTTTTCAAGGGGTGTTTTCAAGGGGCGTTTTCAAGGGGCGTTTTCAAGGAGGCGGGGAATGCTCTAGGCTGACGGCCGCGCTATAGGGTGACGACCCCGGCAGACGCCCCCCGGCAGACGACCCCGGCAGACGACCCCCGGGCGACGACCCCGGGAGATCACCCCGGAAGAGAACCATGAGCCAAGCCGCCTTCGACCCATCGACCCGGGCCAACTTTACCCTCGCCGACGCCCGCGCGGCCGCCGAGGCGCGCTACGTCGAGGCCAACCCGATCAGCCACGCCCAGTGGCAAAGGGCCTGCGACGCCATGCCGGGCGGCAACACGCGCACGGTGCTGTTCTACCCGCCCTTCCCGCTGACCATGGCGCGCGGCGAAGGGGCCTACCTCTGGGACCTCGACAGGCACCGCTACGCTGACTTCCTCAACGACTTCTCGGCCGGGCTCTACGGCCATTCCCATCCGGTGATCCGCCAGGCCATGGCCGAGGCGCTGGAGGCCGGCCTCACCCTCGGCGCCCACAACCGCTTCGAGGAGCGGCTCGCCGCCCTGATCTGCGCGCGCTTCGCCTCGATCGAGCGGGTGCGCTTCACCAATTCCGGGACCGAGGCGAGCCTCATGGCGGTGCAGACCGCCCGGGCGGTGACCGAGCGGCCGCGGGTCCTGGTCTTCGAGGGCGGCTACCACGGCGGCGTGTTCTATTTCGCCAAGGGCGGCTCGCCGCTCAACCTGCCCGTCGATTGGCTCCTCGGCCGCTACAACGACCTGCGCCAGGCCCAAGAGCTGATCGCCCGCCACGCCGGCGAGCTGGCGGCGATCCTGGTCGAGCCCATGCAGGGCGGCGCCGGCTCGATCCCCGGCGACCGCGCGTTCCTGGCCGGCTTGCGCGAGGCCGCCGACGCGACCGGCAGCCTGCTGATCTTCGACGAGGTCATGACCTCGCGCCTCGGCCCGGGCGGGCTGCAGGGCGAACTGGGCATCGCCCCGGACCTGACGGTGCTCGGCAAATATCTCGGCGGCGGCGCGAGCTTCGGCGCCTTCGGCGGCCGCGCCGACCTCATGGCGCGCTTCGATCCCCGCGACGCCGAGGCCTTCCCCCATGCCGGCACCTTCAACAACAACGTGCTCTCCATGGCCGCCGGCGCGGCCGGTCTCGAGGCGGTCTACACCGCCGACGCGGCGCGCGAGCTGACCGCCAGGGGCGACGCGCTGCGCGCC
>JAWWCG010000549.1:0-3157 GCA_033720555.1 Kiloniellales bacterium
CTACGCCCGGGACTCGAGCTTCATGACGCCCTACGGCGCCGTGGTCTGCCAGCTCGCCAACCCGCGCCGGCGCGGCGAGTACGCCTCGGTGCTGCGCTTCTACATGGAAAAAGCCATCCCGATCTACGACCTGGTGAGCGCCGGCAACTTCGAGGGCGGCGACTTCAACATGATCGAGCCGGGCGCGGTCCTGATCGGCTACACCGACGCGCGCAGCGAGGGCGTGGCGGCGCGCCAGATCGGGCGCTGGATGGAACGCGAGGGCTGGGAGGTCAAGTACGCGCCGATCGATTCCTTCTACGTCCACATCGACCTCATGGTCTGCATGCTGGCCGAGAAGCTGGCGGCGGTCTGCCTCGACACCACAGACCCGGAGATCGTCGACTGGCTGAGGGCCAAGAACGTCGAGCTGGTGCCGGTCAGCTTCCAGGACACCATGCGCCTCGGCTGCAACGTGGTCGCCCTCGGCAACGACCGGGTACTCTCGACGGCGGCGAGCGCCGACCTGAACCAGCGCCTGCGGGCCCTCGGCTTCACCGTCTACGACCCGGACATGACCATGTTTACGCAGAGCGGCGGCGGCGTGCACTGCATGGCCCAGCCGCTCAGGCGCGACCCGGTGTAAGGTCGCCGTCCGCGCCCGCGCCGATTGGAGCGCCAAGAGGACTGACGCGCACCGAGATTTGTGTAGACTGTGGCCCGGACAGAGGCCGGCGGCAGTCGCCGTAGCGGTCGTCAGGGGACCGCTCGCGAACGGGGGGCGGGCTCGGACTCGAACAAGGGGGAGGCAAGTCACATGTTCGAACGTCTCGGTCAGTCGTGGGCGTCCCGCGGGGCGGTGGTCGCCGCCGCAGCGGCATTGGTGCTGGCCGCCGCGGCCGGGGGCGCCGCGCCGGCCAAAGCCCAGGAAGAGCTGAACGCGCTGGTCTGGTGCGATCACACCGACCCGGCCCTGATCCAGCCCTTCGAGGAGAAGCACGACGTCAAGGTGAACCTGAAGGAGTACGAGGGCACGGGTACGGCGCTCGCCATCGTCGAGCAGTCGCAGCCCGGCGATTGGGACGTCTTCGTGGTCGACGGCGTCGACGTGCCGCGGGTCGTCGAGGCCGGCCTGCTGGCCGAGCTGCCGGCCGACCAGCTGCCGATCGACGACATCTTCGAGCCGGTCCAGATGCGCGACGTCACGTTCCGCGACGGCAAGATGTACGCGGTCATGGAGAAGTTCGGCTACAACGTGGTGAGCTACAACAGCGCCAAGGTCGACCCCGCCGACATGCGCGACCTCGATACCCTCTGGTCGGACAAGTACAAGGGGCGTATCGCCGTCTACGACTACTACATTCCCTTGATGGACCTGGTGGCCCTCAAGCTCGGCATGAAGCCCTCCGACATCAGCGAGGACACCCTGCCGCAGATCCGCGAGGCGCTGTTCGCACTGAAGGAGAACTCGGTGATGGTCGGCGAGGTAGTCTCCTCGACCACGGCGCTGGCGACCGGCGAGGCCGACATCCTGATCGGCGGCGGCGAGTGGGCCGTCGCGGTGCTGCTCGCCGACAACCCGGAGCTCGACTGGGTGCTGCCGGAGCAAGGCGGCATCCTGTGGAGCCAGTCGATCGGCGTCTTCAAGGACTCGCAGAAGCAGGACCTGGCGCTCGAGTTCGTCAAGTACATCATGAGCCCGGAGGGCCAGGCGCGCCTGGCGACCTCGTCCTGCTTCTGGGGCATGCCGGCCAATCGCAAGGCGGGCGACATGCTCACCGAGGAGCAGAAGCGCGGGCTGCGCTGGGACGAGCAGGACGAGTTCCTCGCCAGGTCGCACCGCTACTTCATTCCCGACGCCGACCTCGACGCCAAGATGCTCGACGTCTGGACCGAGTTCCTGCAGCACTGACGGCGATCGCCGCGCGGCGCCAGGCGGCTCCGCGCGGCGGCGCCCGGCGGCGGATTGAAGGACGGCCGACATGGAACGCCCGGCAGCCGGGTCGCTCAGGCGCGAGGCCAGGGCCTGGGGATTTCTGCTGCCGGCGCTCGTCTGGACCCTCGCCTTCTTCGCCGCGCCGCTGGCGATCATGGCGGTCTACAGCCTGTGGCAGCGCCGCGGGATGGCGCTGGTCACCGACTTCACCACCGTCAACTACGAGAACTTCTTCGCCAAGACCTACTTCTTCGATTCGCTCGTCAACTCCGTCGAGGTGACGGTTACCGTCACCTCGATCAGCATCCTGCTGGCCTATCCGCTCGCCTACATCCTGGCCGAGAAGGTGCCGCCGCGCTGGCAGCGCATCGCGCTGCTGCTCGCCATCCTGCCGTTCTGGACCTCCTACGTTGTGCGCTCCTACAGTTGGCTCCTGGTGCTCTCGGAAGGCGGCATCCTCTCCAACTTCCTGCTCGACGTCGGCCTGACCGCCGAGCCGGTGTCCTTCGCCAACACCCGGGGCGCCACGGTGGTGGGCTTCGTCCACTTCTTCGTCATGCTGCTGACGCTGACCATCTTCGCCAACCTGGTGCAGCTCCCGAAAAGCTACCGCAAGGCCGCCGCCGACCTGGGCGCCGGGCCGCTGCGTACCTTCCTCTACGTCATCCTGCCGTTGACGCTGCCCGGCATCATGGTGGGCGCCTTCCTCACCTTCGTCCTATGCATCGGCGACTACATCACGCCGCAGATCCTCGGCGGCAATCGCGAGCTGCTGCTGCCCCAAACGCTGATGCTGCAGATCTCCCGGCGGTCCGACTTTCCCATGGCCTCGGCGCTGGCGATGGTGCTCATGGTGGTGGTCAGCCTGGTCTATCTGGCCTGCGCGCGCTGGCTCAAGCTGGAGAGGCTCTAGGCGATGCGCGCCCGACTGCCGCGGCCCCTGCGCAACCTGCCCGCCGTCGCCTACGTGGCGCTGATCTACGGCTTCATCTTTCTGCCGGTCGCGGTCCTGGTGCTGTTCTCGTTCCAGGAATCGCGGGTGCCGGTGCCGCCGTTCAACGGGCCGTCGCTACAATGGTACGCCGCCGTCTTCTCCGACAGCCGCATGATGGACGCCCTCGCCAACTCGATCCTGGTGGCGCTCGCCTCGTCCCTGATCTCGGTCGTGCTGGGCTTCCTCGCCGCCTACGGCCTCGCCCGCCACCACGTGCCCTTGTCGGGCCTCATCCGCGGCGTGCTGAC
>JAWWCG010000550.1:0-3147 GCA_033720555.1 Kiloniellales bacterium
ACTCTAGAGTTTCCAGGGAAATCGCGTCGCTTTCCGTGAACGGCCCGACCTGGGTCCGGCGCAGGGCCGAGATGTGGCCCAGGGTCCCGAGGGCCGTCGCCAGGTCGCGCGCCAGGGCGCGCATATAGGCGCCTTTGCCGCAAACCGCCTCGAACACCGCGTGATCGGGGTCCGGGCGCTCGAGCAATGTCAGGCGGTAGATCGTGACGTCGCGCGCCGCCAGCTCGACCGGCGCCTTCGCCCGGGCCAGGTCGTAGGCGCGCCGCCCCGCGACCTTCACCGCCGAGAAGGCCGGCGGCACCTGGCTCACGCGCCCGGTGAAGTCCGGCAGGACGGCGCGGATCTCGCCCTCGTCCGGGCGGTGCGGGTGCTCCTCCGTCACCGTGCCCTCGGCGTCGTCGCTGTCGGTCGCCTGGCCCCAGCGCACGGTGAAGCGGTAGGTCTTTTGCGCGTCCATGACGTAGGAGACGGTTTTCGTCGCCTCGCCGAGGGCGATCGGCAGCAGGCCGCTGGCCATGGGATCGAGGGTGCCGCCGTGGCCGACCTTGCGGGCGTCGAAGACGCGCCGCACCCGGCCCACCACCGCGGTCGAGGTCGGCCCCGCCGGCTTGTCGACCACCAGCCAGCCGTGGACCGGCTGGCCGCGGCGTTTACGCGCCATTGTCGCCCGCCTCCCCGCGCTCGGCCTCGTCCTCGCCGGCGCGCTCCAAATCGCGGCGCACGCGCGGACTGCGCAGCAGGCGTTCGATTTCGTCCGCCTGATCGAACGAGCGGTCGGGCGCGAAGACCAGACGCGGCGTATGGCGCAATTGGATTTCCCGTCCGAGCTGGCCGCGCAGATAGCCCGCCGCTCGGTTGAGCGCCTGGACGAGCTCCTGCGCCTGATGACCGCCGAGCGGGACCACGAAGGCGGTCGCGTTTTGCAGATCCGGGCTCACCTCGACCTGGGTGACCGTCACCTTGGCCTCGCTCAATTGCGGGTCGCGCAGCTCGCCGCGCGCGAGGATCCGCACCAAGACGTGGCGGATTTCCTCGCCGACGCGCAATTGCCGCTGGCTCGGAGGCTTACTCCGGCTTGCGCCCATGTCGGATCCTCGTCTGCTGGCTGCGACCGGCCGGTCGCCGGCGACCCCGGTCTCCGCGGCACGCGCGACCTCACAGGGCGCGCGCGATCTCCTCGACCTCGTAGCACTCGATCTGGTCGCCGACCTGGATGTCCTGGTAGTTCTCGAAGGCCATGCCGCATTCGTAGCCTTCCTTGACCTCGCGGACCTCGTCCTTGAAGCGGCGCAGGGTTTTCAGGGCGCCGTCGTGGATCACCACATTGTCGCGCAGCAGACGCACCTTGGCGCCGCGCTTCACCAGGCCGTCGGTCACCATGCAGCCGGCCACCTTGCCGGACTTGGTGATCGAGAAGACCTCGCGAATCTCGGCATATCCCAGGAACTTCTCCTGCCGCTGCGGCGCCAGAAGACCGCTCAAGACCGATTTGATGTCGTCCACCAGGTTGTAGATGATCGAGTAGTAGCGGATCTCGATCCCGTCGCGGCGCGCCGACTCGCGCGCCTGAGGATTGGCGCGCACGTTGAAGGCGAGGATGATGGCGTCCGTCGCGCCGGCCAGCGTCACGTCGGACTCGTTGATGCCGCCCACCCCGGCGTGGAGGACGCGCACCTTGACCTCGTCGGTGCCGACCTTCTCCAGGCTGCCGACGATCGCCTCCAGGGAGCCGTGCACGTCGGCCTTGATGACGACCGGCAGCTCCTTGGCCTCGCCCTCCTTGATGCGGCTGAGCATCTGCTCCAACGAGCCGCGGGCCTGGGCCGCGATGTCGGTCTCGCGCTTGGTGTGAATGCGGAATTCCGCCACCTCGCGCGCGCGGGCCTCGTTCTCGACGACGATGAATTCGTCGCCGGCGACCGGCGTGCCGGTCAGCCCCAGGACCTCGACCGGAACCGACGGCCCTGCGCTGTCGACCGATTCGCCGCGGTCGTTCACCAGCGCGCGCACGCGGCCGGATTCGCTGCCCGCCACGAAGACGTCGCCGACGTTCAAGGTGCCGCGCTGGACCAGGACCGTCGCCACCGAACCGCGGCCGCGCTCCAGCTTCGCCTCGATCACGACGCCTTCGGCCTGGCGGTCGGCGTTTGCCTTGAGTTCCAGCAGCTCCGCCTGGAGCAGGATCGTCTCCTCCAGCTTGTCCAGGTTGAGCCTCTCCTTGGCGGAGACCGGCACGGCAAGAATATCGCCGCCCAGCTCCTCGACCACGAGATCGTGCTGCAGGAGTTCCTGCTTGACGCGCTCGGGATCCGCCTCGGGTTTGTCGATCTTGTTGATCGCGACGATGATCGGGACCTTGGCCGCCTTGGCGTGGTTGATCGCCTCGACCGTCTGTTCCTTGATGCCGTCGTCGGCGGCGACCACCAGCACCACGATGTCGGTGACGTTGGCGCCGCGCAGGCGCATCTCGGTAAAGGCGGCGTGACCGGGCGTGTCGATGAAGGTGATCTTGGCGCCGTTTTGAAGCTGAACCTGATAGGCGCCGATATGCTGGGTGATGCCGCCGGCCTCGTGCGCCGCGACATCGGTCTCGCGCAAGGTGTCGAGCAGCGAGGTCTTGCCGTGGTCGACGTGTCCCATGATGGTGACGACCGGCGGCCGCGGCGCCATCGCCGTCTCGACGTCCGGCGCGCCCTTCAGGCCGATCTCGATGTCGGCTGCCGAGACGCGCTTGACCCGGTGGCCGAACTCCTCGACCAGCAGCTCGGCGGTGTCGGCATCGATCGTCTGATTGATTGTCGCCATGACCCCCATCTTCATCAGCGCCTTGATGACTTCGCCGCCCCGCTCGGCCATGCGATTGGCCAATTCCTGGACGGTGATCGCTTCCGGCACGACCACCTCGCGGATCACCCGCTGCGGCGGCTGACGCGCCTGCTTCTCCTGCAACGCCCGCAGCCGCTCGCGCTGGCGACGGACCGAGGCCAGGGAGCGCACCCGCTCCTGCTCGTCGCCCTCCAGCGCCTGCGCGATGGTGAGCGTGCCGCGGCGCCTACGCGGCTCGCCGCGCCGCGCGGCCGGCCGGGGCGCGCCCGGCTTGCGGCGGGCCTTGGCCTCGGCCTCGGCTTCCTCTTCGGGCTGGGCGGG
>JAWWCG010000551.1:0-3146 GCA_033720555.1 Kiloniellales bacterium
CACCGCCGGCCAACAGGCACGGCGGACCTGCTACGTGCCCTTTCTGAACGGTCGCGTCGAACTGGCGACCGCGCCGGCCTTCCTGTCGCACAAAACCGGTGCGCCGTTGCTTCCCGTCTTCACGGTACGAAAGTCCGGCAATGAATTCGTGACCAGAATCGAACCGCCCTTGGGCGAGCGGCGGCGCGGCGAGGGCGAGGACGCTATCGAGGCGGACCTACGCGAATACGCCGCGGTGTTCGAGAAATTCGTCCTCGCTTATCCCGAGCAGTACCTCGGCGGATTTACCATGATCTGAGCGCCGCGCCTGGCGGCGAGAACGGGCGGGCTCTCCGAGGGCGAGCGATGCAAGACCATGCGAGTCCCAGGCTGTACGATGGCCGGAGACACGCCGGCGCGGCGGCGGACTTGGCCGACGGCAGCCGGGAGCGGGAGGCTGCCCGATGAAGAAGCCGCGCATCGCGATCGCCGGGTTTCAGCACGAGACCAACACCTTCGCGCCCTTCGCCACTAGCTGGGACGACTTCGTGAAGGCCGACGGCTGGCCGGGCCTGACCCGGGGCGAGGACATCCCTTCGGTGTTCGCCGACCTCAACATCCCGATCAGCGGCTTCATGGCGGCGGGGCGGGACTGGGATCTCGTGCCTCTGGTGTGGGCGTCGGCCGAGCCGGCGGGCCGGGTGAGCGACGAGGCCTTCGAGCGCATCGCCGCGATGATCTGCGACGGCATCGCCGCGGCGGGCGCCCTCGACGGGGTCTACCTCGACCTGCACGGCGCCATGGTGAGCGAGAGCCACGACGACGGCGAGGGCGAGATCCTGCGCCGGGTGCGCGCCGTGATCGGCCCTGACGCGCCGTTGGTCGCCAGTCTCGATTTCCACGCGAACCTTTCGCGGTCGATGGTCGAGCGGGCCTCGGCGCTCACCATCTTCCGCAGCTATCCGCACCTGGACATGGCCGAGACCGGGGCGCGGGCGTGGTCGGTGTTGGCGGCACGCCTGAACGCCGGCGCACCCTTCGCCAAGGCCTGGCGGCAGCTGCCCTTCCTGGTGCCGCTCAGCTCCCAGGCCACGGTTCGGCCGCCGCTCGACGCCATTTTCGCCCGCCTCGGCGCGCCCTCTACGGGCGAGGTGGTCAGCCGCGACATCGCCATGGGCTTTCCGGCCGCCGACGTTCGCGACGCGGGAGTCGCGGTGGTCGCCTATGGGCGCACGCAAGACGCGGCCGACGCCCAGGCCGACGCCTTGCGCGGACTGCTCGCGACTGCGGAATCTCGATTCGACGATCCGCTGCTTGGCGAGGCGGCGGCGGTCGCCCGGGCCCGGGCCGTCGCCGAGGCCTCGCGGAAGCCGGTGGTGCTGGCCGACGTGCAGGACAACCCGGGCGCCGGCGGCAGCTCGGAGACCATGGGCCTGCTGTGGGCCCTGGTGGCCGGCGGCGCCCGCCGGGCGGCCTTGGCCTGCGTCTGGGATCCGCTCGCCGCCGCGGCGGCCCACGAGGCCGGAAAGGGCGCGCGCCTTGCGCTCGCGCTCGGCGGCCGCCATGGGGCCGTGACCGGAGGCCAGCCCTACCAAGGCGAGTTCGAGGTGGAGGCTCTGAGCGACGGCCGCTTCACCTGCACCGGCTCGATGTACGGCGGCTGCCAGGCGCAGTTGGGGCCCATGGCCTGCCTCAGGGTGGCGCGGGACGACGCCGACGTGCGGGTCGTCGTCAGCAGCGAACGCTTTCAGTGCCTCGACCTGGCGGTGTTCCGCCACGTCGGGATCGAGCCGACGGCCGAGCGCATCCTGGCCGTGAAAAGCACCGTCCACTTCCTGGCCGACTTCGCGCCGATCGCGGGCGAGGTGCTGTTCGTCGAATCTCCCGGCGCCCATCCGTGCCGCCTCGACCGGGTGGCCTACCGGGCGCTGCGGCCGGGCGTTCGCCTCGGGCCGGGCGGGCCGGTTCAGGCGATTCAGTAGTGATCGGACGCGGCCGAACCTGAGCGAAGCGGAGACGCTTTAGGCCGACTTTGGCTCGCTGGTGTCGCGCGCCGTCCGCCCAGGGCCGCCCACGTCCGCCCAGATCCGCCCAGGGCCGGGCCGGCGGCTCGGGCGACTCACAACAGGAAGATCGCCAGCAGGGCCAGGGTGAGGACGGTGGCGAGCGTCGAGAAGCCGATCAGCTTAACGAAGTCGTGATAGGTCGCCATATGCTCCTTGACCATGGATTCGTTGCGCGTGGCCTCTTCCTGCGAGGTGACCTCTTCCCAGTGCATGGAGCTTTTCCCCCAAAAACCATCCGACCCGATCGCGGCCAGCGACTTCGCCCGCTGCGCGCGGCACCTTCTTAGCGGCCGGCATCGGCCGCCGCAATAGTTCGTCGAACCGCCGCCCCGCGCCCGCCTAGGCGTCCGGATTGAGCAGCCAAGCGCCGCCGTCGCGCGCGCCGGCGATGCGGACCCGCTCGCCCTCGACCTCGGCGCGGCCCTCGGCGACGAGGCGCAGGCAGGCCGCATAGAGCCGGTGCTCGACGGCCAGCACCCGCTCCGCCAGGCGCGCCGGCGTGTCGTCGGCCAGCACCGGCACGGCGGCCTGCCCGATGATCGGGCCGCGGTCGACCTCCTCGCGCACGAAGTGGACCGTGCAGCCGTGCAGCTTGACGCCGGCGGCCAGCGCCCGCGCGTGGGTGTCGAGCCCGGGAAAGGCCGGCAGCAGCGAGGGATGGATGTTGATCAGGCGGTCGCGCCAGCGGGCGACGAAGGCGCCGGTCAGGACCCGCATGAAGCCGGCCAGGCACACCAGTTCGATCCCGGCGGCCTCGAGGGTCTCACTCAGCGCCGCGTCGAAGCCGGCGCGGGCGGCGGCACGGGCGGCGGCACGGGCGGTGGCGTGGTCCGGCGAGGCATGGGCGCGTTCATCGATCACCCGGCGTTCGATGCCCGCCGCCGTCGCGTGCTCGAGCCCGGCGGCGTCGGCACGGTTCGAGACCACGAGGGCGATCTCGGCCGGATGATCGGGCGCCCGGGCGGCGGCGATCAGCGCCGCGAGGTTGCTGCCGCGGCCGGAGATCAGCACGCCGGTCCTCACGCGGGCCATAGCGCCTCCGGCCGATCGAGCGCGAAGGCGCCGCCCGCCGGCTCGCGCGCGACGATGCGGCCGATCCGG
>JAWWCG010000552.1:0-3133 GCA_033720555.1 Kiloniellales bacterium
TCGCGCATCACCGGCGAGTGGGCCGCCATGGCGCCGCAGCGCAGGTAGTCGCCGTAGCTGAAGCCGCCCGGCAGCACGATCAGGTCGACCGGGTCGAAGTCGGCGTCCTTGTGCCAGACCACCAGCGGCTCGCCACCCATGGCCGCGCGGAGCGCCACCTGGACGTCGCGGTCGCAGTTGGAGCCGGGGAAGACGATCACCGCCGCTTTCATGCTTGCCCCATTTCGCCGTCGCGCGACCCGCTCACCAGATCCGCCGGAAGCTGTCCGGGTAATCCACCACGAAGCCGCCGGAGTCAACCGGCAGATCGGCGCCAAAGCCGCTCGCGCGGCTTTCGTAGCGGTAGAGGCCGCCGGACAGCCCGAGCGGGCGCAGGCAAGCGTAGGTCTGCTCGGCCGGCCTGGGCGCGAGCTCGGGCAGCGGAACGTAGACCGCGCGGATGTCGGCGATCTCGCCGGCGGCCAGCCCCAGGCGGCGAATCGGCAGGGTGTTGGTGAAGGGGGTCACCTGGATGTCCAGGTCGAGGCAGCCGTCGAGCTCGGCGGCGCGCTTCCCGTCGACCCGCCAGCGCCCCGCGCCGTCGCCGCGCAGGCTGAGGCTGCGCTCCTCGAGCGCCGCGCCGCCCGACTGCACGGCCAGGTCGAGGGCGCGCGCCCGCCACAGGGCGTCGGCGGCGAGCCGGTAGTGGCAGCGCAGCGCCCGGCCGTCGCGGTAGAGCAGCACCAGGCCGTCGGCCACCAGGACCTCGGCGTCGGCCGCCAGGACCTCGGCGTCGGCACCGTCACCGGTCTCGCTCTTGAGGGTGACGCGGACGTGCTCACAGCCCGGCGCGTCCCAGGGCTTCCAGTAGAGGTCGCGGACGGCTGTGCCGGCAGTGCCGGCGGGGCCGGTGGAATCAGCGATGTCCAGGCGGGCGCCGCTCACGCCTCCAGCTCGATGGCGTAGTCCTCGATCACGGTGTTGGCGAGGAGCTGCTGGCACATGGCCTCGACCCGGCTGCGCGCCTCGCCGCGGTCGCTCCCGTCGATCTCCAGGTCGATCACCTTGCCCTGGCGGACCTCGCCCACGCCAGCGAATCCCAGCGACGCCAGGGCGCCGGCGATGGCCTTGCCCTGGGGGTCGAGGACGCCCGGCTTCAGGGTGACGTGGACGCGCGCTTTCATGGCTCCGGTTTCCGTCGAGGGGCCCGGCTCGGCGGTCGGGCCGTCGGGCGCGGAACGAGGCGAACCTAGCCGCGCGCCGGCGGCCTGGCAAGCGCCGCGCGCCGCCGCCGCGTCACTGCATGACCTTGGGGCCCTTGATGTCGATCGGCCCCGCCTCGGGCAGCACGCCGAGCCGGCGCGCCACCTCCTGATAGGCTTCCTCGACGCCGCCGAGATCGCGGTGGAAGCGGTCCATGTCCAGCTTCTCGTCGGTGTTCAGGTCCCACAGCCGGCACGAATCCGGGCTGATCTCGTCGGCCAGGACGATGCGCGCCTCCTCGTCCTCCCACAGGCGGCCGAACTCGAGGCGGAAGTCCACCAGGCGCAGGCCGACGCCGCGCAACAAGCCGCTGAGGTAATCGTTGATCCTCAGCGAGAGCTGCATCATGTCGTCGATCTCCTGGGTGGTCGCCCAGCCGAAGGCGGTGATGTGCTCCTCGGCGACCATCGGGCCGCCCAGCTCGTCGTTCTTCAAGTAGTACTCGACCACCGAGCGGGGCAGCGGCGCGCCCTCCTCGATGCCGAAGCGCGTCGCGAAGGAGCCGGCGGCGACGTTGCGCACCGCGACCTCGATCGGAATGAGTTCCAGCTCCCGAACGAGTTGTTCGCGCATGTTGAGACGACGCATGAAGTGAGTCGGCACGCCGATTTCGGCCAGTCTCACCATGAAGTATTCCGAGATGCGGTTGTTGAGCACGCCCTTGCCGGTGATCACCCCTTTTTTGCGGTTGTTGTCGGCGCTGGCGTCGTCCTTGAAGTACTGCACCAGGGTGCCGGGCTGGGGGCCTTCGAACAGGACCTTGGCCTTGCCTTCGTAGATCCGTCTGCGTCTCATGATGTCACCCTGGGGTTGGCGCGCGGCGCGCGGAGGCGGGACGGGGCCCCGGCTCTCGGCGGCTCAGCCGGCATGATAGCCATGATATAGCAATTGGCCGGGGTCCCGACAATGAGTCTGGCGGCGCCCGGTCGCCCGCGGCGCCTTCCAGGCATAGCATTAAGTCCTTGTGTTAATCATTTGATAATCCGCGATATCCGGCCGGCCCGGCGCGAACATCCAGACCGCGCCCGGCGGCGCCTGGCCGAACGCGGCCGGCGGCGCCGGCAGGGCGATCAGCGACGAGGAAACGGTGGCGAAACCGCTCTCCGTATCCAGGCACATGGCGGCCAGGGGGCCGTCCTCGGCGTCGTGGGCGCGGCTGCGCAGCAGGGCCTGCCAGGCGGACCAGTCGCCGCCGCTCTCCGGGTCCGGGAGCGGCGCCGCGGCGTCGCGGAAGCGCGGCAGGTAGCTGCGGATGCGCGGGCTCGTGCGGTCGTCGAGGTCGCCGGCGGTCAGCATGGAGAGGCCGGCCAGCGGCGCGTCGATCTCGATGCGCCCCGGCCCCTCGGCGCCGCGGTTGCTGAGCCAATAGCAGTTCTCGGCGTCGGCGATCACCAGGTTGAAGCTGCGGTAGGCCCGCGGGTCGAGGTGCAGCAGCGCGGCGGCGGCGGCCTCCGCCTCGGCGTGGTCGAGCGCCTCCAGGACCAGCTCGCCGCGGCTGCGCTTGCCGGTCTCGGGCCCGAGCGAGCCGCGCCGGTTCAAGATCGCCGCCACCACGCCGTCATCGTTCAGGCCCAGCCAGGAACCGCCGGCCAGCTCGTCGCGCCCGGCCAGCACCTGCGGGCGGTCGGGCCAATGGCGCGCCGGCGGCTGCCAGGGGCGGTCGATCATCTCGTCGCGGTTGGCGGCCAGGATCAGCGGCCAGGGATGGCCGGGCCGGCGCAGGATGACGAGCGTGCACATGCGGCGTTCCTGGTGCGGTCCTGTGGCGGTCCTCTGGGCTCCGCTGGCCTCGGACTCGATCGTCTCGCCGCCCTCTCTGCGCGCGGTTTTCCTGGCGGCGGCGAGCGGCTATAAGGGGACCCGCGATATCATTCCCGGGTGCGGAAGGCAA
>JAWWCG010000553.1:0-3131 GCA_033720555.1 Kiloniellales bacterium
CCGTTGGGGCGGCGCGTCAAGCGCTCGGCGCCGAGGCCATCGTCGGGATCCAGTGCGGCGCCTCGCGCCACGCCGCCATGCTCGCCGCCGAGGCCGGCGCCGACTACGTCGCCTTCGACGGCGGCGCCGGCGAGCGGTGGTGGCAGGACGCCGCAGAGCCGGAGCTGATCGCCTGGTGGCAGGAGATCATGACCACGCCCTGCGTCGCCGTCGCCGGCGACGATCCGCGCACGGCGGAGCGGCTGGCCGCCGCCGGCGCCGACTTCGTCGCGGTCGGCGCGGCGGTCTGGGCTCATCCGGCCGGCCCGGACTCGGCGGTGCGCGAGCTGCTGTCACGCCTCGCCCACCCGGCCGGGGCCGGCCCAAGCGAGGAGCCGTGACATGACGCCGTCGCCCGAACCCGCGACCCCCGCCGCGCGCCTGCGGGCGCTACTCGGCGCGGGCCGATTGATCGTCATGCCCTGCTGCTTCGACGCCCTGTCGGCCCGCATGGTCGAGGCGGCCGGCTTTCCGCTCACCTTCATGAGCGGTTTCGCGGTCGCCGCCTCGCGCCTCGCCCTGCCGGACACCGGCCTGATCTCCTACGGCGAGATGCTGGACCAGGGCCGCACGATCTGCGACGCCGTCGACATCCCCGTCATCGGCGACGGCGACACCGGCTACGGCAACGCCCTCAACGTCAAGCGAACGGTGCGCGGCTACGCCAGGGCCGGCTTCGCGGCGGTGATGATCGAGGACCAGCGCGCCCCCAAGCGATGCGGCCACACCGCCGGCAAGGAGGTGGTGGGCCGCCCCGAGGCGCTCGCCCGGATCCGCGCCGCCGTCGACGCCAGGGAGGAGCTGCGCGGCCAAGGCGGCGACATCCTGATCCTCGCCCGCACCGACGCGCGCGCCACCCACGGCTTCGAGGAGGCGCTCGCCCGCGCCGAGGCCTTCGCGGCGGCCGGCGCCGACATTCACTTCATCGAGGCGCTCGGGGCGGAGTGCGAGATGACGGCCTTCTGCGAGACGGTGGCGGGACCCAAGATGATCAACCTGCTGGAGGGCGGCCAGACCCCGCAGCTGCCGGCGGAGCGGCTCGAGGCCATCGGCTTCGCCGTCGCGGCCTATCCGCTGACCCTGCTCGCCGCCGCCCTCGGCGCCATGCGCGACGGCCTGGCGGCTCTCAAGGCCGGAGGCCCGCCGGACGGCCTGATGGACTTCGCCGAGCTGCGCCGCCTGGTCGGTTTCGAGGCCTACGACCGCGAGGCGGCGCGCTACGCCGAAGACGACTAGAGAATTTCCCGATCCCACGGAACCAGCCCACACCCCCGCCCGGCCACCCCAAGCGTACGATGGCACGGGTGGCCGGGTGGGGGTGTGGGCTGGTGCGATTCCACGCGAGTGGAAAATGCTCTAGCCGCGCGGGCGCTCGGCCTTTGCGCCGCGGCCGCTTCGCCGCTTCGCCGTTGTGCCGGCGGCCGGCGGGGGCTATAACCCCGCCGCCCCCTTCTTTCCAGACTTTGTAGATAGGCAGCCATGAAGATCAACGGCAACGCCATTCGTCCCGGCAACATCATCGAGCACAAGAACCGCCTGTGGCGCGCGGCCAAGATCCAGCACGTCAAGCCCGGCAAGGGCGGCGCCTTCATGCAGGTCGAGCTCAAGGACATCCGCGACGGCACCAAGCTGAACGAGCGCTTCCGCGCCAGCGAGGAGGTCGAGCGGGTGCGCCTCGACCAGCGGCCATATCAGTATCTCTACGCCGAAGGCGACGGCATGCTGGCGTTCATGGACACCGAGACCTACGAGCAGCTCTCGCTCAGCGAGGACTTGGTGGGCGACCCCGTCGCCTTCCTTCAGGAGGGCATGACGGTCACCATCGAGTCCTACGAAGGCGAGCCGATCGGGGTCGAGCTGCCGGAAAGCGTGGTGATGGAAGTGGTCGAGGCCGACGCGGTGGTCAAGGGTCAAACCGCCTCCTCCTCCTACAAGCCGGCGGTGCTGGAGAACGGCGTCAAGGTCATGGTGCCGCCGCACATCGAGGCCGGCACGCGCATCGTCGTCGCGACGGCCGACGCCAGCTACCTCGAACGCGCCAAGTCCTGAGCGCCCGCGCCGAACCCGCAGACCAGCCATGGCCACCAGATCGCCCCTCTTGAACGTCATGATCCGCGCCGCCGACCGGGCCGCGCGCGGCCTCAAGCGGGACTTCGGCGAGGTGGAGAACCTGCAGGTCTCGCGCAAGGGCCCGGCCGACTTCGTCTCCGCCGCCGACCTCAAGGCCGAACGGGTGCTGCGCGACGAGCTCCACAAGGCGCGGCCGGACTACGCCTTCCTCATGGAGGAGTCGGGCGCCCGGGCCGGCCACCCGGAAAGCGATCGCTGCTGGGTCGTCGATCCCTTGGACGGCACGACCAACTTCCTGCACGGCCTGCCCCACTTCGCCATCTCGATCGGCCTGACCGAAGGCGGCCAGCCGATCGCCGGCGTCGTTTACGATCCGATCAAGGAGGATCTGTTCTACGCCGAGAAGGGCGGCGGCGCCTACTTGAACGACCGACGCATGCGGGTCTCGGGGCGCAGCCGGATCGAGGACGCCTTGCTGGCCACCGGCATCCCGTTCAAGGGCCGCGGCGGCGAAGACCAGTTCGGCCGCGAGCTCGACCAGGCCATGCGCCAGACGGCCGGCGTGCGCCGCTGGGGCACCGCGTCCCTCGACCTAGCCTACGTGGCGGCCGGGCGTTTCGACGGCTTCTGGGAGCGCGGCCTGAGCCCCTGGGATGTCGCCGCCGGCATCCTGATGGTGCGCGAGGCGGGCGGCTACGTCACCGCGATCGACGGCGGCGCGGCGCGGCTCGACGGCGGCAGCATCCTGGCGGCGAACGATAGTCTGCACGGCGGACTGGTCGCGATGTTCTCGGCCGCGCCGGCGGACGGCTGCGGCGATCGGCGCCCCGCCGGCACGCGGCCGAGCGGCGAGGCGGCGTGAGCGCCCCGCCCCAAGGACGTTTCCTCGCGCGCCGGCCCGGCGCCACCTTGGGCACCGCACTGGGCGCCGCATTCGGCGCCGTACTGGGCGCCCTGGTCCTCGCGACGGCGGCGCCGGCGGTGTCCGGCGCCCGGGCGGAGGAGCCCGCCGCCGCCGACGC
>JAWWCG010000554.1:0-3124 GCA_033720555.1 Kiloniellales bacterium
CCGGTAGGTGTTGACCCAGACCGTGCCCGCCTTAAGCGCCTTCGCCATGCGGTGGGCCCTGCCGATGTTCTGCGTCCAGACGCCGGCGGCAAGGCCGTAGATGACGTCGTTGCCGATGCGGACCGCCTCGTCTTCATCGTCAAATCCGATGATCGAGAGCACCGGACCAAACACCTCCTCCTGCGCGATCCGCATGTCATTGGTGACATCGGTAAAGATCGTTGGCTGGACAAATTGCGGTCCCGCATCCGACGGTCCGCCACCCACGATCAGCCGCGCGCCTTCGCCCTTCGCAATCTCGATATAGTCGAGGATCTTGCGGTACTGCGACGGTGTCGTCACCGGGCCGATATTGGTTTCGGGCTGCATCGGGTCGCCGATCCGCGCGGTCCGTGCCATGGCGACAAGGCGCTCGGTCAATTCTTCCTTGATCGAGTTCTGGACCAGGAGCCGCGATCCGGCGATGCAGGTCTGGCCGGTGGCAGCAAAGATTCCGGACACGGCCCCAGCGACAGCGGCGTCGAGATTGGCATCGGCGAAGACAATGTTGGGCGACTTGCCGCCGAGCTCGAGACTCACCCGCTTCATGGTTCTGGCCGCCGCTTGATAGATCATCTTCCCCGTTACGTCCGACCCGGTGAAGGTGATTTTGGACACGTCGGGATGCTCCACCAGGGCTGCGCCGACCTCTTGGCCCAGGCCGGTCACCACGTTGAAGACCCCGTCCGGCAGCTCCGCCTGGCGCGTAAGCGCCGCGAATTCCAGCGTCGAGGCCGAAGTGAATTCCGAAGGCTTTACTACCACCGAACAGCCCGCAGCCAAAGCCGGCGCGCATTTCCAGGCGACGAACATCAGCGGCGAGTTCCATGCCGTTAAGGCGCCGACCACGCCTACCGGCTCGTGCTCGGTGAAGGCGAAATGGTCGGGCTTGTCGATGGGCACGACCCCGCCCTCGATCTTGTCGGCGAGGCCCGCGAAGTAATACCACCACTCGGGATGATAGCGGAGCTGCCCCAGCATCTCGGCCATCAGCTTGCCGTTGTCGCGAACCTCGATCTCCGCCAGCCGCTCGGCATTCTCGGCCACCAGATCGCCGATCCGGCGCATGACCTTGCCGCGTGCCGAAGGAGACATTCCGCCCCAGGGCCCCGTTTTCATCGCGCGCCTGGCGGCCGCGACCGCCCGATCCACGTCTTCGGCGGTGCCGCGGGGAACGCGCGCCCACATCTCGTTGCGGTAGGGGTCGACGCTGTCAATCCACGTCCCGCCGACCGGATCGACATCATGTCCGTCGATATAATGGCGATACAGGCTCGCTTGTTGGTCCGCCGACGCCACACCAGTCACCGCCATGATCTCCTCCCCTCGAAGCCTGGGTTCCAAACCCCGATCTCTTTAGATTAGCGGCCAAAGAGAGGGAAATCCATGCGGCGGAGAGAGTTCCCGGATGTCCCGTCCTGGCTGAAGCTGTTGAAAAAGTCATTGGAACGGCTCGGCTGGGCGTGATTTCTTTGGCTAATGGCGTCAGCGAGGGATGACGGCGATGTTGGGTCCGCCGGTTGGTCAGCAAGACCGTCTATTTTACGACTTCTGCCTCGAGGATGTGGTTCCTGCCGATCATCTGCTGCGCAAGATCGACGCGGTTCTGGACCTGAGCTGGCTGCGCGGCGAGCTCAAGGTGCACTACAGCGACATCGGCCGGCCTTCGGTCTGTCCGGAACTGATGATCCGCATGCTGCTGGTCGGCTATTGCTATTCGATCCGCTCGGAGCGGCGTCTGTGCGAGGAGGTGGCGCTCAACCTGGCCTACCGCTGGTTCTGCCGGCTGGGCCTTGAGGATCGGGTTCCCGACCATTCGACCTTCTCGGTCAACCGCCATGGTCGTTTTCGTGAGAGCGACATCCTGCGTTCGGTTTTTGAAGAGGTTGTGTGCAGCTGCATGGCGGCGGGCCTGGTCGGCGGCGAGGGTTTCGCCGTGGACGCCTCGGTGATCGAGGCCAACGCCAGCCGCTTCCAGCGTGTCGAGGGTGCGGAGGTTGACTGGACGCTGGAACAAAGGGCGAAGCGTCCGGTTCAGGAATACCTGGTGGCGTTGGAGAGCGAGAACCCGCCGATCAACCCCGATCAACCGCCCAGGGCCATGTCGCCGAGCGACCCCGCTGCGGCCTGGACCACCCGCGGGCGTCACAAGGTGATGTTCGGCTACAGCCTGAACTACCTGATCGATATGGAGGCGCCGATCATTGTCGATGTCGAGGCGACACCGACGCGCATCTCCAAGGAGGTCGAGGCCACCGAGACTATGGTGGACCGCACAGAAGAGCGCTTCGAACTCAAACCGAATTATCTCGCCGGCGATGTGGCCTATGGCACGGGAGGGTTACTCGGTTGGCTGGTCGATCGCAAAATCGATCCGCACATCCCGGTCTGGGACCGGAGCGACGTGGCGTCGGAGGACAAGTTTACCCGTGCCGACTTCACCTACGATAAGGACCGCGATCTATACATCTGCCCCGGCGGCAAGGAGCTCAAGACCTCCGGCACCGTTCATGACGGCACCACGATCAAATACATCGCCAGAAAGAGTGACTGTACCAGCTGCCCGCTCAAACCGCAGTGCACCACCAGCTCGGCCCGGCGCATCCAGCGCGATGTCCATCAGGAGGCCCGTGACTACACCCAAGCCCTGATGGCAACCGAGGCTTATGAGACCTCCCGCGAAGAGCGAAAGAAGATCGAGACGCTTTTCGGTGAGGTCAAGCACGTCCTCTCGCGAGCGAGGCTCAGATTGCGCGGACTGTCGGGAGCACGCGACGAATTCTTGCTGATCGCTACTATCCAGAACCTCAAGCGCCTGGCCCAGCATAGCGCCAGACCGCCGCCACAGCCGAGGGCCGCATGATCTATCATCAGGAAAGCAGATCTCAGGAACCCAGAGCGCCCAACCGCCTCAGCAGAAACTGAGGCGGCAAGGAAATGTCCGCTCCTTCTATAAGCGGACACCGGAAAATCGCTTTTACGATGCCTTTTTCGACAACCTCGGCTAGATCCTGCCGCTGGGGCATGTCTGAGCGTCAGCTTAGAAGCCGTTTCCGGCCCTCCGACCCGCGAACGGCTGTTTTCA
>JAWWCG010000555.1:0-3124 GCA_033720555.1 Kiloniellales bacterium
GCCGCCGGTCCGGGTCCCCGGCATGACCTCCTCGATCGAGGAGGGAATAACGAAGCTATCGTTGGAACGGTCCATGGAGGGTCTCGGTCGTGGCGGCGGTTCAGGACTTGTCGTCCGAGGCAGGCTCGGGCGTGGGCACCAGGAGGCCGCGAACCCGGCCGGCCCCCTCGCCGCCCGGCGGCCCGGCGAGCAGGCGGCTCACCCCGGTCGCCAGATTGACCTCTGCGTATTCGCCGTTCAACTGCGTTTCGCCGCGGGTGATCTTGACCGCGCCCACCAACTCGGCGACCTGCTTGTCGACGTGATAGACGCCGCTGTCGCTGGTCACGAACTCGGTCGGCGTCGAGATCTCAACCTGGCCCTGGGCATCGACCTGCTTGAGCACGAAACGGCCCTCGTCGTCCTGGCGGAAGTGGCCGACCAGCAGGTCGGCGCTGAGTTCCTTGTCGCCGCTGGTGGCCACCGCCCCGCCGCGGGCGACGGCGAGGCGCTTTGCCTCCCAATACTCCAGGCTTTCCTTGGCGGTGATGCGGTCGCTGCCGGCCTCCAGACGCAGCGAGTCGCCGGTCAGGGCGACGACGCCGCGGTCCACGTCGTAGTAGCCGTCGTCGCCATAGACCGCCTCGTTCGGGGACACGATCTGAACGTTCCCGTGCGCCTCGACGCGGAAGACCTCGGTGCTGCCGTCGGCCGATTCCCGGTAGAACGCCGACAACTCGTCGCCGTAGAGCTCGATCTCGCCGCGCGCCGCCCGGGCGTTGCCGCTGGCGATATAGACCTTGTCGTCGCGGCGCCATTCGATGCCGTCGTCGGCGGTGATCTCCACCGGCTGGTCACTGGCACCGAAGCTCAGCAGGTTCTGCGCCTGGGCCGGCGGCGCCGCCAGCAGCATGACGAGGATCGCCGGGGCGCCGACCGGGACGCCCACCAGGACGCCCACCAGGACGCCCACCAGGACCGCGAGCGGGTGGCCCTCTCGACGGCGCGTCATGGGCCGGCCTCCGCGCCGTCGCGGGCCCGGGCGTCGGGATAGAGCAGCAGGCGGGTCGGCCCGGTGAAGATGATGCGGTCTCCCTGCTCGAAAGAATCGAAACCGGTCGCCTCAATCTGCCCGAAAACCCCCTGGCCTGTCACGGTTTCTCGGCCCATGGCGGTGCCGGCGTCCAGGTCGAAGCTGGCCGCCTTGGTATGCAGTTCGAAGCCTTGGTCGTGGAAAAAGCTGACGTCGCCGACCAGCGCCACCGTCTGCTGGTCGCGATCGTAGAGGCCGTCGCGCGCGCTCAGCGCGACCCAGGTGCCGTCCTCGAGCGTGATATCGGCCTTCGGCAGCTCCAGGGCGATGATCGACTTGGCGTCCTCGGCCTGGTTGGCGACGTCGGCGGTGACCAGGAACGGCTGATTGCGGCTATCGATGCCGGCGAAACGGGCATTCAGCATGGTCATGCCCTCCGGCTGGTCGACCGTCAGCTCGGACAGATCCAGGTCGAGGCCATCCTTCTCCGGCGTCAATTCCGGCCAAGCCATGAGCAGCATGATGAAAATCGCCGCCGCGGCCGGCAGCAGGACCTTCATGACGCTGACGAACAGGCCGTAGCCGTCGCTCATGGAATAGCCCCGGCCGGTGCGCACACGCGCCCAGCGCGTGGCCCGGGCGCGGCCGAGGTCCGCGTGGGAGAATCGGCGACCGGTCACGGTCTCTTCGCGCGCCACGGCCGGCATCGTTCGCGTGTCAGGCCACGCCGGCGCGCAGGCAGTCGTGGATATGGACGATGCCGAGCGGCTGGGTGCCCTCAACCACGAACAGGCTGGTGAAGGGGCGGTCCGACATGTTCATCATCCGCAACGCTTCCACGGCCAGGGCCTGGGGACGAATGGTCTTCGGGTCCCCGGTCATGACGTCGCCGGCGCGCAGGCTCAGCAGGTTGTCGTTCATGTGCCGCCGGAGATCTCCGTCGGTAATGATACCGGTCAAGGCGCCCGATTCATCCACCACGCCGACGCAGCCGAACCGCTTGGCCGTCATGGTCAGAATGGCGTCCGCCATCGGGCAGTCCGGCGAACAGACCGGCAACTCCTCCGGGCCGTGCATGACGTCGGCCACGCGCAGCAGCTGGCGTCCGAGCGCCCCGCCCGGGTGGAACACCTGGAAGTCCTCGGCCGAGAAGCCGCGCCGCTCGAGCAGCGCGATGGCCACGGCGTCGCCCAGGGCCATGGCCATGGTGGTCGAGGTCGTCGGCGCCAGGCCCATGGGACAGGCCTCGGCCATCCGCGGCAAAATCAGGGCGACGTCGGCGGCCTCGCACAAGGCGCTGCCGCGCCGGCCGGTGATGGCGATCAGGGGAATGTCGTAGCGCCGGGTGTAGGCCACCATGTCGCTGAGCTCTGTGGTCTGACCCGAGTAGGACAGGGCGACCACCGCGTCCTTGGCGGTGATCATGCCCAGGTCGCCGTGGCTGGCCTCGCCGGGGTGCACGAACTGGGCGGGCGAGCCGGTCGAGGCCAGGGTGGCGGCGATTTTGTGCGCCACGTGGCCGCTCTTTCCCATGCCGGTGACGACGATCCGCCCGGTGACCGCATGGAGCAGGTCGATGGTCTCGGTGAAGCTCTCGTCGAGCGCCTCGGCGAGCGCATCCAGGGCGTCGCCTTCCAGTTTCAGGACCCGGCGCGCGGCGACGAGATCGGACTTTGCGGCCGCGGGTTCGCGGCTAGCCACTTGTTCTGCTTGTCTGGCCATGGCAGCAACTTTCGCTTGGGCCGCCCCCGCGATATCCCGATCCCGGTGTGCGGTCGGTCCGGCGGCCGGCAGTATAACAAACTCCGCGGCGGCGGATATGTTTCCGTCGCCGGTCCTGGATCAGTGCGCGAGGATGTCGACGTCGCTCCAGCCGGCCACGTCGAGCGCCGCGCGGGCCGGCAGAAAATCGAAGCAGGCCTGGGCGAGCGCCAGCCGATCCTCGCGCGCCAGCATCTCGTCCAGGGCGGCCTTCAGCCGGTGCAGGTAGAGCACGTCGGATGCCGCGTACTTGAGCTGCTCGTCGCTCAGTTCGGCCGCCCCCCAGTCCGACGATTGCTGCTGCTTGGACAGCTCCACGCCGAGCAGCTCGCGGCACAGGTCGCGCAGGCC
>JAWWCG010000556.1:0-3119 GCA_033720555.1 Kiloniellales bacterium
CGCACCGTGGCCTCGTCCTTCGCCAGATAGATGCAGTAGGTCCGATCGTTCGAGATGAACGACGTCACCCACTGGATGTCCGGCCAGAGCTGCGCGACGATGCGGTTGTCGATGTCGGCGATCGCGCACAGCTCCCGGCGCGCGGCCGACCCGATGCCGGGGATGTCGCGCTCGACCAGGAATTTACGCATCGGAGGCCGCGGCGGCCGCGCCGGTCCGGCTCACGGCTCCAGGCCGAGGACGTCGCGAAACAGGCCGCATTTCCAGCCCCAATTGCGCAGCTTCTCGACCAGCTCGCGGGCGTGCAGCTCGCAGAAGCCCCGGTCCGCCTCGGCCCGCCAGGGAGTCTCGCGCGACGCCTCCTCGGGCGCGCTTTTCTCGTAGATCACGGCGCAGGGCGGTTCGCCCGCGATCTCGGCGTACTCGACGTAGATGGCCCGGATCATGCCGTCGCGCATGCAGGCGTATTGGTTGCGATCGGTGATCGAATAGCTCGCCTCCGGGTTCGACGGGAAGTCCAGCTCTTCGCCCGCCGCGGCGGCGGCGGCCAAGACAGGCCCGGCGAACGTCAGGACGACGATCCAACGCCTTGCCCTTTCCAGGCCTTTCGACACACCTGCGCCCTCTTGATCTGACCGACATATGATCTGAACGACATCGTTCGCCAGCGCCGCTTCGTCCCTCGCATGATCCAGAGTTTCAGCGAAGAGTCCAGCGTCGCGCTCCCCCCGCGGAGGAGGCGGCCATCGCCGCAGCGCGCGCCGCGCGTCGCCGACATCTCGCCGGCCGCGCCGCCGAGACCACAAGCTTCGAACGATCAGCGGGTGGTCATCAAGGCGTCGAATCCGACAACCACCAGCGCGCCAAGCGATACGCCGACCAGAACCCCGAGGGCGGAGTAAAGGACGCGCCTCGATTGCGGCGTGCGCCGGCTTTCCGTGACCGAGCGCTCCATGGCTAGCCTCCCCTTAGTAGAATAAGCATAGCACGTTCGCGGATCGGCGTGAGGGGCAAAATCGGCCGCGTCCGAGCGCTTCGGGCGCGCCTTGGCAGCTCCCCGGCGCGCCGCCCTCATCGCGCCAGAGGCGGCGTCGTCTCGCGCCGCGATCTGTGATATCGTCAGCGCCAACGAAGTGGCGGTTCGCGTCCGGACGGGAGGAGAGGTGCTCATGGCAACCGACGACAGGTGTTGTACCCTCGTGCCTTACTTCAAGGTTCACGACGGCCGGCTGGCGGATTTCAAGGCCTTGTGCGAGCGCTTCGTCGCCAAGACCCAAGAAGAGGAGAAGGTCCTGTTCTACGGCTTCAGCTTCGACGGCGATCAGGCGCATTGCCGCGAAGGCTACCGCGACGCGGCGGGCATCCTGGCCCACCTCGAGAACGTCGGGCCGCTGCTCGAGGAAGCCTTGACCATGGCCGATCTCACGCGCCTGGAGGTTCATGGGCCCGAGGCCGAGCTGGCCGAACTGCGCGAGCCGATGGACTCGCTCAATCCCCAGTTCTTCGTCCTGGAGTACGGCTTCCGGCGCTAGGCCGAGGCGGCGCCTGGCGCCGCACCCTGCGAAGCCGGCACCGGCCCGCGCGCTCGTTGCGGCACGTTGCGATCCAGGGCGGCGGACTTGCGGCCCGGGGCGGCCGCCATCGCCGTTCCGGAACTTTTCCCGGCGGCTCTCGTTATGCCGCTTGCGGGACTCGTTAGGGGAAATTTAACCTTCTTGCGCCCATTCTACGCGCTCTCAAGTGCACCGGCTTTCCCGCATCGATGAGTCCGTGTCCAGCCGTCGGGTCGAGGACGGATCCGATCCCGTCAAAGTCCGACGCAACGTCTTCGCAGGAGTTGGAACTATGTGGATTAGGAATCTGAGGCACACCCTGGCCCTCGGGCTGGCGATCCTTATGGCGGTGACCACCCTGCCCATCGGCCTCGCCCAGGCCAAGATGGTTTCGACCGACCAGGTCATCGAGCAATCCAACCCGTCGGACGACCGCGCGCAGGTCTTGAATTTCCTGATGCGAGAGGACGTGCAGCAGCAACTGATCCGCCTCGGCGTCGATCCCAACGAAGCCGCGCAGCGCGTCGCCACGCTGTCCGACGAGGAGCTCCAGCAGATCGCCGGACGCCTGGATGAGCTGCCGGCCGGCGAGGGCGCGGTCGGCATCATCGTCGGCGCGATCCTGATCATCTTCCTGGTCCTGTTGATCACCGATCTCCTCGGCCTGACCGACGTCTTCCCCTTCGTGAAGAGCAGCAAATAGCGCCGAGCTGAACGAAGCCGGCCCGCCATGTCCGTCCGGCGGCTCGCCACGGCGCTGCTGGCCGTTTCGACCCTGACCTTGGCGGCGTGCGCCACGCCGCAGACGGTCGCGGTGGTCGAGGCGCCGGGGGACCTGCCGCCGCAGGCGGCGGTCGCGGACGTCCCGTTCTTCCCGCAGGAAGACAATTATTGCGGGCCGGCGGCGCTGGCCACCGCGCTCGGGTGGAGCGGCGTCGCCGTCGCGCCCGACGACCTGGCCGCGCGGGTCTACACGCCGGAGCGCGAGGGCACGCTGCAGAACGACATCGTGGCCGCGGCGCGCCGCGAGGGCCGCCTGGCGGTGCCGGTGGACTCGCTGCGCGACGTCATGGCGGAGCTCGCCGCCGGCCATCCGGTGGTCGTGTTCCAGAACCTGGGGCTGAGCTGGTATCCCCAATGGCACTTCGCGGTGGCGGTCGGCTACGACCTGGCGCAGCGCGACATCATCCTGCGCTCCGGCCGCGAGGCCGAGCGGGTGACGGCGCTGGAGACCTTCGAGCGCACCTGGGAGCGGGGCGATCGCTGGGCCGTCGTGGTGCTGCCCCCCGACCGCTTGCCGGCGAGCGCGGAGGAAGACGCCGTGCTGCGGGCGGCGGCGGGCCTCGAGCGGGCCGGGCGCGGGGCCGACGCCGCGCGCGCCTATGCGACGATCCTCGAGCGCTGGCCCGACAGCTTCGCCGCCCTCATGGGCCTCGGTAACGCGCGCTACGGCGAGGGCGACCTGACGGCCGCCGAGGCGGCTTTCCGGCAGGCGATCGCGGCGAGCCCCGAGCGGGCCGAGGCGTGGAACAATCTCGCCTACGTCCTCGCCGCCGGGGGCCGCAC
>JAWWCG010000557.1:0-3115 GCA_033720555.1 Kiloniellales bacterium
CTTCCAGCGGATGAGCGGCGGCTACGCGGCCGGTGTGCGCGCCCTGGTCGGGCGAAAATTCACGCGGCTCGCCATGCTGCTGATCTTCGCCGGCTTGATCTACGCCACCAACCTCGCGTTCGAGACGGTGCCGCGCGGCTTCATTCCGGAGCAGGACCAGGGCTACGCCATCGTGGTGGTGCAGCTGCCCGACGGCGCCTCGCTCAACCGCACCGACGAGGTGGTCCTGCGGGCCGGCGAGATCGTGCGGACCACACCCGGCGTGCGCGACGCCGTCGCCTTCGCCGGATTCTCGGGGGCGACCTTCACCAACGCCACCAACTCCGGCGTGATCTTCGCCGTCCTCGAGCCCTTCGCGGCGAGGCTGGCGGCCGGCGAGCCCGCCGAGAGCGTCATCGGCCAGATCTCCGGCCGGCTGCAGCAGATCCAGGAGGCCTTCATCGTCGCCATTCCGCCGCCGCCGGTGCGCGGCATCGGCACCTCCGGCGGCTTCAAGATGCAGGTCCAGGAGCGCGAGGGCGGGGACATGGAGAGAGTGCTGAGCGCCGCCCGGGCGCTGGCCGGCCGGGCCAACCAGGACCCGCGGCTCGCCCGGGTCTTCACCACCTTCAGCGCCTCCAGCCCGCAGATCTTCCTCGAGATCGACCGGGTGCGCGCCCAGATGCTGAACGTGCCCATCGACGCCATCTTCGAGGCGCTGTCGGTCAACCTCGGCACCACCTACGTGAACGACTTCAACGCCTTCGGCCGGGTCTACCAGGTGCGCGCCCAGGCCGACACGCCCTACCGCCTGGACGCGGACGACATCGCGCAGCTCAAGGTGCGCTCGGCCAGCGGCGCCCTGGTGCCGCTCGGCACGCTGGTCGAGGTCACCCTGAGCTCCGGCCCCGACCTGGTGCAGCGCTACAACCTCTTCACCTCGGTGCCGGTGCAGGGCTCCGCCGTCCCCGGCGTGTCCTCGGGCGACGCCCTGGCGGCGATGGAGGACCTGGCCGACCAGGTTCTGCCCCGCGGCCTCAGCTACCAGTGGACCGAGCTCGCCTTCCAGGAGAAGCAGACCGGCGACACCGCGGTGTTCATCTTCGCGCTCTCGGTGCTGTTCGTGTTCCTGGTCCTGGCCGCCCAGTACGAGAGCTGGGTGCTGCCGTTGGCGATCATCCTGATCGTGCCGATGGCGGTTCTCGCCGCGATGATCGGCGTCATGGCGCGTGGCCTGGACAACAACATCCTCACCCAGGTCGGCCTGGTGGTGCTGATCGCCCTGGCCGCCAAGAACGCGATCCTGATCGTCGAGTTCGCCAAGCAGGCCGAGGAGCGCGGCCGCTCCGTGGTCGACGCAGCGGTCGAGGCCTGCCGCCTGCGCCTGCGCCCGATCCTGATGACCGCCTTCGCCTTCATCCTGGGCGTGGTGCCGCTGATGATCGCCACCGGAGCCGGCGCGGAAATGCGCCAGGCGCTCGGCACCGCGGTGTTCTCCGGCATGCTGGGAGTCACCCTGATCGGGCTCTTCCTGACGCCGGTCTTCTACGTCGTGCTGCGGCTGCTGGTGCGACGCCTCAGGCCGGGTCCGGCCGGCACGCCCGTCCCCGACGAGGCGGCGCCAGGGGATTAACTCACGAGCGCAGGCGGGCGGCGGCCAGGCGCGCGCGGAGCAGCTCGGCCGCCACCCCGACCGCCAGCCCGGCGGCGAAGTTGACGGCGAGCGAGGTCGCGACGGTGAGCGCGATGATCGGCAGGCAGGCCCGGCGCACGCTGGCCAGCCGGCGCGGGTCGGCGAGCTGCCAGCCGGCAAAGGCGAGCAGGGCCGCGACCACCGGCATCGGCACCAACGACAGCCAGTCGAGGGCCTGCGGCCCGGTGAGCACGCCGAGCAGCAGGCAGACGGTCCCGAACAGGATCGGCGCCAGGCCGCTCCGCGCGCCCTGGGCGACCTGGGCCGCCAGGCCGCCGGCCCCGTGGCACATGGGAGCCGCGCCGAAGGGCGCGAGCGCGACGTTGAACAGGCCGGTGGAGAGGGCGAGGTTGCGCGGGCTGACGCGGGCCCGGGAGTCCGGGAAGTAATCGGCCGACAGCGCCGCCGTGAGCAGCACCGCGTTGGTGAGCGTCAGCGCCAGCTGCGGCAGCACCGCGCTCTCCAGGGCCTCGGCGAGCGCCGGCACCTCGATCATGGCGAGGCCGGGCAGGTGCCAGCCGAGCGCGGCGGCCGGAAGCTGCTGGTCGCCGGCGGCGAGCGACCAGGCGAGCGCGCCGACCAGCAGGATCAGGCAGCTCGCCGAGCGCAGCGCCGTGACCTGCAGCGCCGCCAGGACCGCGAGCAGCGCGAGCCCGAGCCACAGGTCGCCGCCGAGCAACGCCACGCTGGTCGCCACCAGGCTGATGCCCAAACCGAGCTGGATGCCGAGGAGCACGGTGCGCGGCACCAGCCGATGGAGGCGGTCGATCAAGCCGAAGGCGCCGAGCAGCAGCAGGACGGCGCCGATCAGAAGCCCGCTCAACGCAACCGCCGCGGGACTGAGCGCGCCGGTGATCGCCAGGGCGGCGACCGCCTTCATCGGCTGCACCGGAACCGGACGGCGGTAGAACAGGCCGGTCGCGATCGCGAAGATGCCGAAGCCGACCAGCAGCCCCGCCGGGTTGAAGCTGCCGAGCACCAGCAGCCCGATCACCAAGGGCAGAAAGGTCCCGAGGTCGGCGAAGGCGCCGGAGACCTCTGCGAGCCAGGCGCCACGCCGGGCCAGCCCGTCGGGCGGCGGCGGTGTGCGGTTCGTCATCGTCCTTCACTCGGGTCCGGCGCTTCGGCGCGGCGGCGAATCCTCACCTCGCGGGCGCCGCTTCGGGGCGCCGCGCCGGAAACCTCTTGCCGCTTAATGATTGCAGGCTTGTGCGAAGAAGGGAAGTGTTGCATTTTATGCGCAATATCTCGCAATCATCGGAGATTGGGGAAATTATGCAGGATTTTGGCGAAGCATTCAGGGTCGCGATGCAGCTCGTGGCGTCCGGCAACGCGGACCTGGTTGAGATCATCGGCCTGTCGCTCAGGGTCAGCCTCTCGGCGATGGTGGTGTCCTGCCTGATCGGCTTTCCCTTGGGCGCGATCCTCGCGATCTCCCGCTTC
>JAWWCG010000558.1:0-3112 GCA_033720555.1 Kiloniellales bacterium
ACCTCGGTGTTGAGCGATCCCGTCGTCATCAACGAGATCGTCATCGACAAGCCGGAGATCACCTACGCCCTCGGTGAGGGCACCAGCAACGTCGACGAGATCCAGAAGAACGTGAACGACTATGCCGGCGCCGGCGGCGAGAGCTCGGGCGACGGCGGAACCGGGGGCGCCGCCTCGGAGGGGCCGAACCTGATCATCGAGAACCTCTACCTACGCAACGGCACGGTGACGGTGAGCGCGCCCGGCATGACCGACGAGACCCTGTCCTCGCCCTTGCCGGACATCCACCTGAGCGACATCGGCCAGGAGGGCCGCGGCGCGACGCCGGCCGAGGTGGCGCGCCAGACCATGGCGGCGATCGCGGCTTCGGCAAGGGAGGCGGTCAAGGCGGTCGACGTCGACGCCCTGATGAAGGGGGCCGGCGAGATGGCCGGAGAAGCCCAGAAGAAGCTGGAGGAGGCGACCGAGGGCGCCGGCGGCAAGGCCCAGGACTCCGTCGACGAGGCCACCGAGGGCCTGAAGAAGCTGCTGGAGTAGCCGGCGGCGCCGCGCCTCGGCGCCGGGCTCAACGCCGCAACTAGCCCCGGGCGATCGCTTTCTCGGGATCGTGGAACGGCAGGGCGACCACCCGCGCGTCGAGAGGGCCGGCGGGCGCCTCGAACTGGAGCGCCGTGCCGATCGCGGCGCGCGCGGCCGGCACCAGGGCCATGGCGAGGTTCTTTTTCAGCCGCGGCGAATAGACCGCGGAGGTGATCTTGAAACGGGCCGGATCGGCGCCGATCAGGGGCCACCAGCGCTCGTTGGAGCCGGGCAGGGGATCGCCGGCGATCTCCAGGCCGACCAGGCGGCGCTCGACGCCGGCCGCCTTGATGCGCCGCAGCGCGGCCTTGCCCATGAACTCGGCCGGCTGGTCCAGGTCCACGAGCCGGTCGAGGCCCAGCTCGAAGGGGTTCTCCTCGAGGGTGGCGTCGGCGCCGTAGGACAGGAGCCCGGCCTCGATGCGGCGGATCTGGTTGGGCGCGCCGGGGGCGATCTCGTGGCGCCGGCCGGCCGCCATGATCGCCTCCCACAGCTCGTCGCCGCGCGCGCCGTCGCACAGGTAGACCTCGTAGCCCCGCTCGCCGCTCCAGCCGGTGCGCGAGACCACCAGCGGGATGCCGTCGAGCTCGGCCTCGCGGAACCGGAAATAGGCGAGCTGGTCGACCCAGTCGCCCAGCAGGTCGCGCAGCACGTCGCCCGACCTCGGGCCCTGGACCTGCAGCGGCGAGACGTCGGGCGCGCCGACGCGGACGTCCATGGCGAGGCCGGCCGCCAGGCCCTTGGCCCACAGCAGCACGTCGCTGTCGGCGGTCGACAGCCAGAACCGGTTCTCGCCCAGGCGCAGCAGCACGGGGTCGTTGACCAGGCCGCCGGCCTCGTCGGTCAGCGGCACGTACTTGCACTGGCCGACGGCGCAGCGCGAGAGGTTGCGCGGCGTCAGCATCTGGACGAAGCGGGCGGCCTCGGGCCCGGCGATCTCGACCTGGCGCTCGACCGAGACGTCCCACAGGCTGACGCGCTCGATCAGGTCCCAATATTCCTTCACCGGGTCCTGGTAGTAGAGCGGCATGTACATGTGATTGTAGACGCCGTAGGCGCGGCAGCCCCAGCGCCGGGTCGCGTCGAAGAAGGCCGAGGTGCGGGTGCGCGCCGAGATGCCGACCGGCGCCGCGGCGGCCGGCCGGCGCGGGGAGCCAGGCGCGTCCATCCCCGTCACGTCCATCCCCGTCACGGCAGCGCCCTCGCGCGGTCTCTCAGCACGAACTTCTGGATCTTGCCGGTCGAGGTCTTCGGCAGCGGCCCGAAGACCACCGTGCGCGGCGCCTTGAAGTGGGCCATGTGCTCGCGGCAGAAGGCGACGATCTCCTCGGGCTCCGCCGTCGCGCCGTCGCGCAGGGTGACGAAGGCGCAGGGGCTCTCGCCCCACGTCTCGTCCGGCTTGGCGACCACCGCGGCCTCGAGCACCTTGGGGTGGCGGTAGAGCGTCTCCTCGACCTCCAGGCTGGAGATGTTCTCGCCGCCGGAGATGATGATGTCCTTGGAGCGGTCCTTGACCTCGATGTAGCCGTCGGGGTGAACCACGGCCAGGTCGCCGGAGTGGAACCAGCCGCCGTCGAACGCCGCGGCCGTCGCCTCCGGGTTCTTCAGGTAGCCCTTCATGACGGTGTTGCCGCGCAGCATGATCTCGCCGATGGTCCGGCCGTCCGCCGGCACGTCCGCCATGGTCTCCGGGTCCTTCACGGCGGCGCCCTCCAGGGTGAGATAGGCGACGCCCTGGCGGGCCATCTTGGCCGAGCGCGCGGTCTCGGCCAGCGCGTCCCAGTCGTCCTGCCAGGCGCACACCGTCGCCGGGCCGTAGCTCTCGGTCAGGCCGTAGAGGTGGGTGACCCGGAAGCCGTTCGCCTCCATCGCCTCGATCACCGCCGAGGGCGGCGCCGCGCCGCCGGTCGCGCACTCGACCGTCTGCGCAAACGTCGTCTTGGCCGCGTCCGGGGCGTTGGCGAGCAGGGTGAGCACCACCGGCGCGCCGCACATGTGGGTGACGCCGTGCTCGGCGATGCTGCGGTAGACCGCCGCCGGGTCGAGCCGGCGCAGGCAGACGTGGGTGGCGTGTGCCGCCGTCACCGCCCAGGTGAAGGTCCAGCCGTCGCAGTGGAACATGGGAAGGGTCCAGAGGTAGACCGAGTCCCGGGCGAGCCCCATGGTGATCATGTTGCCGATGGCGTTGAGGTAGGCGCCGCGCGAATGGTAGACGCAGCCCTTGGGGTTGCCGGTGGTGCCCGAGGTGTAGAGCAGCGAGACGGCTTGGCGCTCGTCCTCGGGCTGGTCGCTTCGGAAGCCGGGGTCGCCTTCGGCGAGCAGCGCCTCGTAGTCGCACGACCCCAGCAGCTCGCCGCCCTCGGCCAAGGGGTCGTCGATGTCGATCACCAGGATGTCGCGGCCGAGCCGCTCGAGGGCGGTGCGGAGGGTGGGCGAGAACTCCCGATCCGTCAGCAGGCACTTGGCGCCGCCGTGGTCGAGGATGAAGGCGATGGTGGCGGCGTCGAGCCGGATGTTGAGCGAGTTCAGCACC
>JAWWCG010000559.1:0-3110 GCA_033720555.1 Kiloniellales bacterium
CGGGCGCGCTCGCGCTCGGGCTCGCCGCCGCCGGCCGGGCGTGGCGGCATGCCGTTCGACGTCTTTCCTTCGCGGTGAATCGGGCCGTCGCGGTGGATCGGGCCGTCGGCGTAGCCGCCGGCGGCCGTCAGGCCCGCCACCACCCGCGAGGCGCCGCTAGCTCGCTTCGCCGACATCATTCTGAAAGTCTCGCTCGACCAGCGTCACCAGGGCCGAGACGGCACTTTGGGCATCCTCGCCCTCGGCCTGGAAGAACAGGATCGAATCCTTGGGCACCTTGGCCGCCATCACCTTGGAGATGCTCTTGGCGTCGAGCCAGGGGCCGTCCTCGGAGATCGCCAGCAGGATGCTGGCGTCGAATTTCTTGGCCAGCTTGGTCAACTTGACCGACGGGCGCGCGTGCAGCCCCACGTCGTGAGTCAGTAGGACGGATCCGGTGACGAGATCGGACATGGCATCAATTCCGTGACGAGGGCTGCGGGTGCGGCGTCATGCGTGCGCGTACTCCTCGGCCGTGGCGCGGACCGCTTCGAGGCTCGCGCCGCTCGAGGATTCGGTGGCCGCCATCACCGCGCCCTCGACGATGGGCGCATTGCAGATGACGATTTTGTCCTGGCGGTCTTGGGGCAGCATCTCGATCGCCATCTCGCTGTTGGTCTCGGCGCCGCCCAGGTCGACCAGGATGGCGACGCCGCGCTCCGACCAGACCTGCTCGATGGCTGCCAGGATCGCCTCGACGGAGGTGCCGAGCCCGCCCGAGGGGTCGCCGCCGCAATGGGCCAGCGGCACCTCGTCGCCCACCATCTGGCGCACCATGTCGGCGGTGCCGGAGGCGACCTCCGGCGAATGCGACACGATGACGATCCCCACGTTCGCGCTCATCGAGCCTCTCCTATCGCTTCGCAGACGGCGCGCACCATGAGCGCGCTGGACCGGGCGCCGGGGTCCATGTGACCGATGCTCCGGTCGCCGAGGAAGGAGGCGCGCCCCTTCTCGGCCTTCATCGCAATCGTCGCCTCGGCCGCGGCGTCGGCGGCCTCGGGCAAGCGTGACGCGAGATCCTCGCCGCCCGCCGCCAGGCGCTCGTGGACCGGGACCAGGACGTCGAGCAAGGTTTTCTGGCCGGCCTTGGACTTGCCGCGCGCCATGACCGCGGAGATCGCGGCGCCCAGGGCCTTCTCCGCAGCGCCGAGATCCGGCGCCTCCGGCAACTCCTTGCCGAGCGTCATGAAGAGGGTGCCGTAGAGCGGCCCGGAGGCGCCGCCCACCTTCATGACCAGTTGCATGCCGACCGCCTTCACGGCCTCGGGCAGCGGCTTGGCGGCATAGGAATCCGCCTCGCTCAGGACCGCCTCGAAGCCGCGCTTCATGTTGATGCCGTGGTCGCCGTCGCCGATCGCCTGGTCGAGGGCGGTCAGCTCGTCGGCGTGGGCGATCACCCTGTCGGCCAGCTCGGCGATCAGGGCCTTGATGCGGGCGTCATCGAAGGTCATGACCGGCGCCTCCCGCCTTAGAGGGATCGATCCGCAGGCCGTCGGAATCGAAATAGAGGGGATCCACCAGCGACAGCGTCACCCGGTCGCCGACCGACACTCTCGCGTGGGGATCCGCCAAGGTTACGATCTCCCGCCCGTTCAGGTCCAGGTGCATGTGGTTCTGATCGCCCAGATGCTCGATCCAGGTGACCCGCGCCACCGGGCCGCCGCCGTTCTCCTCAGAGCGGGCCTCGGTGCCGCCGGCGCCGGCGATGTCGATGTGCTCGGTGCGCGCGCCGATGGTCTCGGCCGCGCCCGGCATCGCGCCGTCGGCGAAGAGGTCGCGGGGCAGGAGGTTGATTCGCGGCATGCCGAGCCGCTCGGCGACATAGATGTCGCGCGGCGTCTCGTAGATCTCGCGCGGCGTTCCGACCTGCACCAGCCGGCCGTCGCGGATCACCCCGATCCGGTCGCCCATGGTCATGGCCTCGATCTGATCGTGGGTGACGTAGAGCGTGGTCGCGCCGAGCTCGCCCTGGATGCGCTTCAGCTCCAGGCGCAGCTCGGAGCGCAGCTTGGCGTCGAGCGAGGACAGGGGCTCGTCCATCAGATAGATGCTCGGCTGGCGCACCAGCGCCCGGCCGATGGCGACGCGCTGCATCTCGCCGCCCGAGAGCTGGGTCGCCTTGCTCTTGAGCTTGTGGGAGATGTGCAGCATCGCCGCGGTCTCGCGCACCCGCGCCTCGACCGCGTCCTCGGGCAGCCGCCGGGCCGGCGAGCGCAGCGGGAATGCCATGTTCTCGTAGACCGTCATGTGCGGATAGAGCGAGTACTGCTGGAACACGAAGGCGACGTCCCGCTCGGCCGGCGGACTCCGCGTGACGTCGCGCCCGCCGATCGAGATGCGCCCCGCCTCGGGGCGCTCGAGCCCGGCGATCAGCCTGAGCGTGGTGGTCTTGCCCGCGCCGGTCGGGCCGAGCAGCACGACGAACTCGCCGTCGCCGATGTCGAGGGAGAGGTCGGAGACGGCCGTCGTCTGGCCGAAGCGCTTGGTGACGCCGCGCAGCTCGACATCAGCCATGGGCCGGCTCCCAGAACAGGCGGCTGTCCAGCGCGCGCCCCGACTCGGCGTCGAACAGGACCAGCTTGTCGGCGTGGAACGAGAGGCCGGCGCTCTCGCCGGTGCGGACCCTTTGGGCGGCCGGGACGCGGGCGCGCAACTGTCCGAAGTTGGTGTTGAGGGTGAGGATCTGGGTGGTGCCGAGGTACTCGACGGCGTAGACCTCGGCGCGCAGCGGCGCGTCGTCGCGAAGCGCGATGTGCTCCGGGCGGACGCCGAGGGCGAGCGCGCCTTCCGGGCGCCCCTCGCTGAGCGCGGGGACCGCGATCGCCGCGTCGTCGAGCTGGACCTCGGCCTGGCCGGGCGCGAGCGCGCCGGTGAAGTTGAGGAAGCCCATCGGCGGGCTGCCGATGAAGTCGGCGACGAACATGCTCACCGGGCGGTCGTAGATCTCCTGCGGCGTGCCCATCTGCTCGACCACGCCGTGGTTCATGACCATGATCCGATCGGCCATGGACATGGCCTCGAGCTGGTCGTGGGTGACGTAGACGGTGGTGGCGCGCATGCGGTCGTGC
>JAWWCG010000560.1:0-3103 GCA_033720555.1 Kiloniellales bacterium
CACATCATGCCACCTCATGCTCGACGCCTCATGCCCGCCGCCTCGGTTCGATGGCGGACACGTTTCAAGCGCGCCCGCGCGGTCCGGCAATCAGCCAAATGATCAGCCCGAGCACGGGAAGGACGATGATAATCAGCACCCAAAGCGCTTTGCTGCCCGTCGAGGCGCCGCTCTGCAGCACGTTGACGATGGCCCAGATGTCGGCGGCGAGCACCAGCAGGCCCAGCAGGCCCCCAAACTCCATGCTCATTCTTGTTCTCCGTGACAGTCGTGGAGGCCGTCGCCGCCGATCGGCGCGGGTCCAGGCCCGGAACCGCTGCGCGCCACGCTATCCGCGGAGCCGCTTCCTGCGGGTTCCGATCCGTGATCGCGTGCCCGGCCGCAAAGGCTTTATCCCGTGCCGGTTTTCCGCTTCTCCGATTGTGCGAAATCGTGCTGTGCCTCCTGGAACCGGCGGCTCGCCGTGGCGCTGCCTTCTCCCTGAAGCGCGAACCGCTCGGCTACGAACTCCCAGTTTACGAGACTTTCGAGAAAGGTCTCGACAAATTTACCGCGCTCGTTCTGATAGTCCAGGTAGTAAGCGTGCTCCCAGACATCGCAGGTTAGGAGAGGCTGCTGTCCGTGAATCGTCGGCGGCACGGCGTTGGGCGTCGTCGTGATCTTCAAACGCCCGTCGTCCAGGACCAGCCAGGCCCAGCCGCTGCCGAACTGCTTGACCGCCGCTTGCTTGAAATCTTCCTTGAAGGAGTCCACTCCGCCCAGGTCGTCGTCGATCCGGCGCGCCAACTCGCCGTCCGGCTTGCCGCCGCCGTCCGGCGACATGCAGTTCCAGAAGAAGGTGTGGTTCCAAACCTGCGCCGCGTTGTTGAAGATGTCGGTGGCGTCCTCGTCGTCGGCGGACTTTTGGACGATCTCGTCGAGGCTCAGGCTGGCGAGCGCCGTGTCCTCCACCAGGCCGTTCAGTTTCTTGACATAGCTCGCGTGATGTTTGTCGTGGTGAAACCGCAGGGTCTCCGCCGACATGTGCGGCGCCAGCGAATCGTAAGGGTAGGGAAGGTCCGGTAAGCGGATGGCCATTGCATTCTCCAAATCTGCACTGCTCGGTTGGATCGCTGTTCGTTCGAATCTCAGCTCGTTCGAATGGCGACCAGTCGGCGGCGGCGCTCGCCATTGGACAAGCCCGTGGGAAAGCCCGCCGGCAAGCCCATAGGCAAACCCGTCGCCCACACTGTAGCAACGTCTCGCCGTCTCGGAGGTTCCAGGCGAACCGGACGCGCCGGCTCGTTTTTGGCGGGTCCCGGAGCCGGACGGCCGCGCGGGCGACGCCGAGGCGTCCGTGTGGAACCAGGTTGACCCGGTCGCGTTGATCCCTAGGCTCCATTTCGTAAGCTGTTCGCAGGCTGCTCGTAGTCTGCTCGCAGGCTGCGATCAGCCGTGACGACGGAGCCGAGAGACGAGAGACCGTGACTTCCAGACAAATCGACTTCGAGGCCGCGCGAAGCAATCCCTCCGGACATTTCGAAACGCCGGAAGAGGTGGTTCGACTGTCGACACTGAGCGAGCAACAGAAGATCGAGATCCTTCGCCAATGGGAGACCGATGTCCGCCTCATGGCGGTGGCCGAGGAAGAGAACATGCCCGGCGACGAGCCGGTCCCCTTGGATCGGATCTTGAAGGCCATCGAGGCGCTGACGGGGCCCGCAGGCCCGGCGGATGCAGGGGGCGGCGTATCCTCGAGCAAGCTCGGCCGCTAGGCGCCGCCGCCGGCGAGGGGAGGGAGCGTCCGCGCGCGATGCGCCCACGGCCTTGCGGCCCGCGCGACCGGCGGCCCGTCGAGGGATTGGCGATGGCGACCGGCGAAGATCGGATGAGCCGCGGGGGCGATCGGCCCGAGACGATCGATTGGCAGGCCGGCTGGCCGACCGCCTGGCCGACCGCCTGGCCCGCTCGCTCCGGCGCCGAGCCGTGCCCGACCTGCTGAGCCTCTCTCTTCCGGCGGCGATCGGGCTTTTTGCCGCTAGCGCGGCGGTGATCGCCATCGCCGGCGTGGTCATGGCCAATACCGCCGATCGCCTGGCCGACCGGACGGGATTGGGCGAGGCGATCACCGGCGGCGTTCTGCTCGGCGCCAGCACCTCGCTGTCCGGCTTCGTCACCTCGGTCTCGACGGCGGCGCAGGGCCACCCGGATCTGGCGCTCGGCAATGCCGTGGGCGGCATAACGGCGCAGACCTTCTTCCTCGCCATTGCCGACATCGTCTACCGCCGCGCCAACCTCGAGCACGCCGCGGCGTCGATCACCAACCTGATGCAAGGCGTGCTGCTGATCGCGCTGCTCAGCCTGCCCATCGGCGCCACGCTGATGCCGCCGTGGCAGGTCTTGGGCGTCCACCCGCTCACCTTGGTCGTCGTGGTCGCCTACGTGGCCGGCGTCAGATTGGCCTCCCAGGCCGGCCGCGATCCGCTGTGGGGCCCCAAGGAAACGTCGGAAACCATGCTCGACACGCCCGACGAGGCGGTCGGCGGCCGCAGGACCCTGACGATTCTGATCCTGCGTTTCCTGCTGCTGGTGGCGGTCGTGGGCCTGGCCGGCTACACCATCGGCCAGGCGGGGCTGGTGATCTCGAGCGAGACCGGCATGGCCGAGGGCTTGGTGGGCGCGCTGCTGACCGCGGTTTCCACCTCCCTGCCGGAGCTGGTCACGACCATCGCGGCGGTGCGCCGCGGCGCACTCACCCTGGCGGTCGGCGGCATCATCGGCGGCAACACCTTCGACGTGCTCCTCGTCGCCGCGTCCGACGCGGCCTATCGCGAAGGCTCGATCTACCACCAGGTATCGAGCCTGCCGATCTTCATCCTGGCCATGACGATCGTGATGACGGCCGTGCTGCTGCTCGGCCTGCTGCGGCGCGAGAAGTACGGTATCGCCAATATCGGTTTCGAGAGCGTCTTGCTCATCGTGATCTATTTCCTCGGCACCGGCTATCTGGTCTGGGTCAACTAGAGCAGTCCCCGATCAGATTGAACCACGCTGACGGTGCGATTTTGACCGGACGTTAGGAGCGAGGACGATGGACATGCCGACGCATATTCGAGGACGAACG
>JAWWCG010000561.1:0-3099 GCA_033720555.1 Kiloniellales bacterium
ACAGGCGCCGCCGGCCTGGGTAGCTGCCGGAAATGCGAGGGCGTCGATTGAAGCATGCACTTCTTCGCATCGTGTTCGCCGTCGCCGCGCTCGGCGTCTTGTTGCCCGGCGCCGCTCGCGCCGACGTCTGTACCCTGCCCGCCGATTATCGCACCGACATGCGGCCAAATCCCGACGGCGGTCCGACCGTGGTCGAGCTGGGCGTCCTCGTCGCCGACGTGACCAAGATCGACGACGTCGCCCAGACGATCGAGGGCGACTTCATCATTCGGAAGGCGTGGCGCGATTCCCGCCTCGCCGGACTTGCCGGGTGTCGGCTGCCGCGCTCGCAGATCTGGTTCCCCTGGACGGACATTCTGAACTCGAGCCAGCTCAGGAGAGCGCGCGGCGAGTTTGCGGCTGACCAAGTGCGCGTCGGCGAGGGCGGCTCGGTCGAGTACTTCCAGCGCTTCTTCGGCTATGTCGCAACTTACCATCAGCTCCAGAAGTTTCCCTTCGACAGCCACAAGATGACGCTGCGCCTGGCGGCCTTCGGGCACCCGCACGACCGACTGCGCTTGAAGCTCGACACCCATTTCACCAGACTGGCCGACCTGCTCAATATCCCGGACTGGTCGATCGACGGCATCGACGCCGAGGTGGTCGAGCAGGTCATCCCCGAGCTGAACGCGTCCTATTCCGTTGTCAAAATCTACATTCACACAACGCGCAACGCGAGTTTCTACATCTGGAAGGTGCTGTTCCCGCTCGGCCTGATCGTCATCATGTCGTTCCTGGTTTTCTGGATCAATCCGGAGCGCTTCGGGCCGCAGATTGGCTTGTCGGCAACGTCGATGTTGACCCTGATCGCCTTTCAGTTCGCGCTCACGACGACGCTGCCGAAGGTCAGTTACCTGACGTTGATGGACCAGCTCATCCTCGGCTCTACCGTGCTGGTGTTCGGCGCCCTCATCATGGCGACCGTCACATCGGCGCTGGTGGTGACCGAACGGACGGCTCTGGCGCTGCGGATCGAGGGCGTATGTCGCTGGCTGTTTCCGCTCGCACTGGTCGTTATCTGGACGCTCGTCCTTATCTAGTCGGCCGCGCCCCGCACGAGGCGCACCTGCCAGGCGCCGACGGCGCGGATGGCGAGCTTCCAAGTCCCCGCCTCGAGCCCGGGCGAAACCCCCTCGCCGGCGCCGATTTGGTTCGCCACGACGCTGTGCAGCTCGTCTTGCGGGTCGCGCAGCTCGACCGTGAGAAGGCTTCCCTCCAGGGACCAGGCGAGATGCCAGGGCCGATCTATCGTGAAGGCCTCAGAGTCCCAGTCGTCCTCCCCCTGCAGCGCGTTGAAGACCGCCGCGCCGGCCCCCGCTTCGCCTTGCGCGAGCGGCGCGGCGACGGCGTCGAAGCAGTCGAGGCGCTTAGCATCGTCCTCGACGGTCATGCAGGACACGATCTCCTGGGCCAGGGGCGAGGTCGGGTCGTGGGCCGGGACGTCCTGGGCGCGCGCCGTCGGCGAAGCGGCCATCGCGAGGCAGGCCCAAAGCGCGAGCGTCGCAGGTCTAGGCGTCCTGGCGATCATGTTCGTATGAGAACGCGATCCCGGGCAAAAGAAAAGCCCCGCCGGCGACGACGGGGCTGCTGGAATCCGCGGCGTGGCCCGGCTAGAGGTCCAGTTTCTCGATCTTCGTGCCCTTCACGCTCACCCCCGCCATGAGGCCCTCTTCGCCGAAGTTGAACGCGACGACGGGAGCCTTGGACGTCGCCGTGTTCAGCGAGCCGGTCGCGCCGATGTCGACCACGGTCACGTCCGCGTCCACGCCGGCCTCCCAGCCGGTGGAGCCGGTGAACTCCGTCAAGGCCTCGTCGGTCATGAACATGATGACGAGGGAGCGCGAGGAAATCCCGAGCTGGAGGCCGATCGAGCCCGACGCGCTGCTGTAGTAGCCTTGCGACTTGCCGTCCACTCGCAGAACGCCCTCGCCGTATTCGCCGCCGACGATGATGCCTCCCTTGGTGATGCTCGGGAAAATCAGGATGCCACGCGCCTTGGCCCCCAGCTCCTTGGCGGCCGAGGATTCCTCGTACAGGCTGGCGAGCGCTTGATCCGCCTCGGCGTCGATTTCTTCGGCACTCTTCGCCAAGGCCGAAGCCTGGCTAACCAGGCCCAGGACAACCGCTAAGACGAGCGTACGTGCGATGCGGGTCATGAAGAGCCTCCTCTCTATCGCAGAAATGGCCATCGTCGCATTAGGCTACCCCTTTCCCGGCCGGCCCAGCATGATCCATCGCAAGGCCGCGTCTAGAGGGGCGATGCTGTTTACGTCGCGCGGTCTTGCGTGTCCAGAGCCCGGCGCGGCGGGTCGCGCGGCGGGCGCGCGATGGCCGGCGCCTGAGCGGAGCGGCCGCCGCGGGGCGCCCTACTGCGGTCTCGCCGCAACCGGCGCCCGCGCGTGGCATAAGTCACAGCCCCGAGGGCAGGGGGCGCCTAGTCTCCTCGAACCTCTCCGTCGAAGCATTGAGACGGACCTTGCGCCCCGCGATCCCATCCGTGGGGCGCGCTTTTTGCGTCGCCGCGGCTGACCGCCGCTCTCGACCCGTCGCAGCCGGGCGCGGGCGCCCGGGCAGGGCGTCGGCTTGGCCTGCGACGGCGCTTGCCCGGCGGCGGTTCGCCCCTCATTGGGCGACAGGTGGGCGACAGGCTACGGCGAGCCCTACAAGGACTTGAGCGACTTCAGCGATTTAAGGTTCAGCAGTTTCTTGTAATCGAAGGCGCCGAGGCCGTCGATCGTCAGGGCGATCCGGTCGCCGACCGCCGGCAGGGTGCCCTCCAAACGCCGGAACGTCACCGTCACGCCCTCGGCGTCGCCGGAGAGGTCGGTGATCTCGATGACGCCGAGTTCGCCGTCGGCCTCGTTGACCAGCGAGGCGTTCGGCGGGTCGGCCTTCGCCGGCCCGCCCTCGCCCCAAGCCAAGGCGAGGGTCGCCGCGTTGCTCAGCCGCGCCAGGCGCCGCGGCCGGTCGGTGAAGGCGATCACCTGCGGGTCGGGGCGTAGCGACAGCGCGGCGTCCGAAACCTCGGTCAACCGGCCTTGCAGAACGAACAGCCAATCC
>JAWWCG010000562.1:0-3091 GCA_033720555.1 Kiloniellales bacterium
CGCACGACCGCGAAGTCCTGGCCGCGCACCAGAATCTCCGGCGCCGGCCGTCGCATATTATACGCAGATGCCATGCAGGCCGAATAGGCGCCTGCACAACAAATCGCGAGCAGGTCCCCGGCGGCCATCGCCGGCAGCGGGCGCTGGCGCGCGAAGGTGTCGCCGGTCTCGCAAACCGGACCAACGATATCAAACGCTTGCCGGTCGGCTCCCGACGCCTCGACGACGGGAATCATGTCGTGCCAGGCGTCGTAGAGGGTCGGGCGAATCAGGTCGTTCATGGCCGAATCGACGATCAGGAATCGCCTCTGGGCGCCCTCCTTCACATAAAGCACGCGGGTGACCAGGATCCCCGCCTCGCCCACCATGAGGCGGCCCGGCTCGAACACCAGCCGCGCGTCCAGGCCGCCGGCCACCTCCTTGACCATGGCCGCATAGTCGGCGACGCGCGGCGGCGATTCGTCGCGATAGGCGATCCCCAGGCCGCCGCCGAAGTCCAGTTGATGCAGGTCGTGGCCGGCGTCGCGCAGCTCGCCGTAGAGCGCCGCCAGGCGCTCGAACGCGGCGCGGAACGGCGCCAGCCCGGTGAGCTGCGAGCCGATGTGCACCGCCAGGCCCTGCAGCGAGATGCCGGGCATCCCCGCCGCCAGCGCGGCGATCTCCCGGACCCGCGCGAGATCGATGCCGAACTTGTTCTCCGCCTTGCCGGTGGTGATCTTCTCGTGGGTGCCCGCATCGACGTCGGGATTGATCCTGAGCGCCGCCGGCGCCCGCACCCCGCGCCCCATCGCCACCCGATTGAGCGCCTCCAGCTCGGGCAGGGACTCGACGTTGAACTGGAGGATGCCGGCCTCGAGGCCGGCCGCCATCTCCGCCTCGGTCTTGCCCACGCCGGCGAACACGATGCGCTCCGCCGGCACGCCGGCGGCCAGCGCCACCCGCAATTCGCCCTCGGACACCACGTCGGCGCCCGCCCCCAGGCGGGCCAGCGTGCGGACCAGCGCCAGGTTGGCGTTCGCCTTGAGCGCATAGCAGACCAGCGCCGGCTGGCCGCGGAAGGCGCCGGCGAACTCCTCGTAGGCCGAGGTCACCGCAGCGGACGAATAGCAATAGAACGGCGTGCCCACCGCCTCGGCGAGCCGCGCGATGGGAACCTCCTCGGCATGGAGAAGACCGTCCTTGTAAGCGAACGCCGCGCTCACGGGCCGTCGGTGCCTTCCTCGCCGGAGTCGCCCTCGGCCCCGGGCGCGTCTTCCGGCGCGTTTCCGTGCGCGTCTTCGGGCGCGTCTTCGGGCGCGTCTTCGGGCCCTGGCGGCACGACGGTGTCCGGCGCCGGATAGACGCCCAGGCCGGTGTAGGCGCTTTCCTCGCCCTCCGGCGCCCGCAGGTCGCCCTTTCGCCCGCAGCCGCCCAACGCGAGCGCCATCGCCAGCAGCGCGACGGCCGACAGGCTGGCGACCCGGGCGCTCACAGGAAGCGCGCCCGCGCCGCGGCGGCGGCCGCGCGGACCAGATCCGGCGCCGTGCCGCCGAAGCTGGTGCGGCTCGCCACCGCCCGCTCGACCGCCAGAACCTCGTAGACGCCCTCGGTAATCCGGGCGTCGGCGGCCTGCATCTCGGCCAGGGTCAGGTCTTGCAAGGGCCGGCCCGACTCGGCGGCCCGCTTGACCAGCGCGCCGGTCACGTGGTGGGCGTCGCGGAACGACAGCCCGGCCTCGCGGACCAGCCAGTCCGCCAGGTCCGTCGCCGTCAGATAGCCAGCCTCGGCCGCCCGGCGCAGCGCCGCCACGTCCGGCCTGAGATCGCGCACCATGCCGGCCGCCACCTCGACGCACAGCGTGAGCGTGTCCGCGGCGTCGAACACCGGCTCCTTGTCCTCCTGCATGTCCTTGCCGTAGGCGAGCGGCAGGCCCTTCATGACCAGCACGAGCCCGCCGAAGGCGGCGATCACCCGGCCGCTCTTGCCGCGCAGCAGCTCGGCCCCGTCCGGATTTCGCTTCTGCGGCATGATCGAGCTGCCGGTCGTGAAGGCGTCCGACAGGGCGACGAAGCCGAAGCCCTCGGAGCACCACAGCACGATCTCCTCGGCGAGCCGCGACAGGTGCATGGCGAGGATCGCGCCGGCGGCGAGGAACTCCAAAGCGAAGTCGCGGTCCGAGACCGCGTCGATCGAGTTGGCCGACGGGCGGTCGAAGCCGAGCGCCTCGGCGCTCTGGTGCCGGTCGATCGGAAACGAGGTGCCGGCGAGTGCGGCGGCGCCCAGCGGGCATTCGTTGAGGCGCACCCGGGCGTCTTTCAGGCGGCCGCGGTCGCGCCCGAGCATCTCCACGTAGGCCAGCATGTGGTGGCCGAAGGTGACCGGCTGGGCCGGCTGCAAATGCGTGTAGCCCGGCATCACCGTCGCCGCGTGGGTCTCGCCCTGGTCGATCAGCGCCGCCTGCAGGTCCTTCAGCCCGTCGTCGAGGGCGTCGAGTCGCGCCCGCAGCCACAGACGGAAATCGGTCGCCACCTGGTCATTGCGCGAGCGCGCGGTGTGCAGGCGCCCAGCCGCCTCGCCGATCAGCGCCCGGAGCCGCGCCTCGACGTTCATGTGGATGTCTTCCAGCGCCCGATCGAAGGCGAACTCGCCCGCCTCGATCTCTCGCAATATCGTGTCTAGACCCTCGACGATCGCCTCGCCATCTTCTCGACTGATGATCGACTGGCGCACCAGCATGCGGCAATGGGCCTGCGAGGCGGCAATGTCCTGGGCATAGAGCCGGCGGTCGAAGTCGATGGAGGCGTTGATGCGCTCCATGGCTTCGGCGGGGCCGCCCTCGAAACGGCCGCCCCACATGACGTTGGCGTCGCCTCCCGCGCCACGATTGGCGGACGCGAGGGGCGCGGACTCCTTGCGTTGCGATGGGCTCATAGGCTGATAAGGACCACGGGCGATGAAGAAGTTCAAGAACAATAGGGGGACGATCGCGACCGCCGCGGCCCGCCCCCCGGCGCCGTCTCGGCGCCGCCTGCTGGCCGCTCTGGCGGCCGTCGCCCTGGCCGCCCCGCTCCGGCCGCCGCGGCCCGCGCTGGCCCAGCAGCCCGTCGAGGGC
>JAWWCG010000563.1:0-3085 GCA_033720555.1 Kiloniellales bacterium
ATCTTCAGTCCGCCGGTCGCCGACACGAAACGCGGCTCGCGGCGCGATAGCGAACCAAGCCGCCGCGCCGCCCGGCTCCATCAAGGCGACGAAGAGCACCATGTGGCGAGTCAGGTCCGCCGATTCTGGCGGCGCCAGGGCTGGCACTCGACCCTGACCCGGCGGATTCTGCTGGTCAACGTCCTGGTCCTGTTCATTCCCATTCTCGGCCTGCTTCACCTCGATCAATACCGCCAGAGCCTGGTGGCCTCGGAGCTCGAATCCCTGCGCCTGCAGGGACGCGCGTTCTCGCTGTCGCTCGGCAGCACCGCGGTCGTCGTCGACGAGAACGGCGAGGAGCGCCTGTTGCCGGAGATGACCCGCCACCTCATGCGGGTCCTGCTGGCCGACACCGGGGTGCGCGCGCGGGTGTTCGCGCCGGCCGGCGAGCTGCTGGCCGACAGTTTCCTGCTGACCGGCTCGGGCGGCCTGGTGCAGGTGATCGAATTGCCGCCGCCGAGCAACGATTCGTTCTTCAACGAGCTGACCACGACCTACGACCGGGTGATCGATTGGATCCCGGGGATGGACGACCTGCCGCGCTACAGCGAGGCCGCCATCCAACTGGCGGAGGACTATCCGGAGGTGGGCGCCGCCATGGCCGGCGACAGCGGCGGCGCGGTGAGGGCCGACGCCCGGGGCCGCCTGGTCCTCTCGGTGGCGGTGCCGGTCCAGCGCTACCGCAAGGTGCTGGGCGCCCTCATGCTGTCCAAGGGCGGCGACGAGGTGACCAAGGCGGTTTACGCGCGGCGGCTCGACATCCTGGTGGTGTTCGCCATCGCCCTGGGCGCGACGGTGCTGCTGTCGATCTACTTCGCCAGCACCTTGGCGCGTCCGATCCGCCGGCTGGCCCTGGCCGCCGTCCAGGTGCGCTATGGCAAGGGCCGCCGCTTCGAGATCCCCGACTTCACCAAGCGCGAGGACGAGATCGGCGACCTCTCCGGCGCGCTTCGCGAGATGACCGAGGCGCTGTGGTCGCGGCTCGACGCGATCGAGGGCTTTGCGGCCGACGTGGCGCACGAGATCAAGAACCCGCTCACCTCGCTGCGCAGCGCGGTGGAGACGGTCTCGCGGGTGGAGGACCCGGAACAGCAGCGCAAGCTCATGTCGATCATCCTCGACGACGTGCAGCGCCTCGACCGCCTGATCAGCGACATCTCCGACGCCTCGCGGCTGGATGCCGAGCTGTCGCGGGCCGAAAGCGAGATGGTGGACTTGCGCATCCTGCTGGAGACCCTGGTCGAGGTGATCGGCGCCACCCTGCCGGAAACCGGCCCGCGGATCGTCCTCGCCCTGCCGCAGCTCCCCGATCAGGACGGCCTCACGGTCCCCGGCCTCGAGGGCCGCCTCGGCCAGGTGTTCCGCAATCTGATCAACAACGCGGTCACCTTCAGCCCGCCGGGCGGCACCATTCGCGTCATGGTCGGGCGCAGTCCCTCGTGGATCGAGACGCGGGTGGAGGACGACGGCCCCGGCTTGCCGGAGGGCAAGCTGGAGGCGGTGTTCGAGCGGTTCTACAGCGAACGCCCGAGCGGCGAGAAGTTCGGCACCCATTCGGGACTCGGGCTGTCGATTTCCCGCCAGATCGTCGAGGCGCACGGCGGCACGATCCATGCCGAGAATCGCATCGATCCGGTCAGCCGCGCCGTCAAGGGCGCCCGCTTCGTGGTGCGCCTGCCGTTGCCGCGACGAGAGAAATCGTGACGCGCGAGCTGGTTCACGCCAGTTGCGTGGCCGTGTCTCCAGGCGATCGACGCCGCTTCGCAACGGCGAGCGGCCGCCCGGCCGATGCGCTCGGCGTGCTGCTGCGCGGGCCCTCGGGCGCCGGCAAGTCCGACCTGGCGCTGCGGCTGCTCGACCAGGGCGCCCGCCTGGTGGCCGACGACCGCACCGAACTGCAACTGACCGACGGCGTGCTCCTGGCGCGGGCGCCCGACACGATCCGCGGCAGGATCGAGGTGCGCGGGCTCGGCATCTCCGAGCTCGAGCCCTTGAGCGACGTGCCCGTCGCCCTGGTGGTGGACCTGGTGGCCGGCGCGTGCGTCGAACGCATGCCGGAGCGCGCGAGCTGCACGATTCTCGGCGTCGAGCTGCCCCTGGTGCGCTTCGATCCCTTCGAGGCGTCGACGCCGGCCAAGCTGCGCCTGGCCTTGGCGGACCTCGCCCGGAGCGCGACGGCCGGGCCGGACGCGCCGGGACACGAGCGCGCGCCCGCGGCGCGCGAGAGGAACGCCGAGGAGAGAGCCGGGGAGAGCGCCGGGCAGGCGCCCGCGCGCGGCGAGGACAGCGGGTCGCGGGCGCTGGTTTTGGTCACGGGCATGTCCGGGGCCGGCCGCTCGACGGCGCTCTCGATCCTCGAGGATCTCGGCTACGAGTCGATCGACAACCTGCCCCTCGACCTGCTCCGGCCGCTGATCCAAGGCGGCCGCCGCCCGCTCGCCCTGGGGATCGATATCCGCACCCGGGGCTTCGCCGCCGCGCCCCTCGTCGAGCACTTGGAGCGTGATCTGAGTGGCACCGGCCTGCGCCTGACCATGGTCTTCCTCGACTGCGAGGACAGCATCTTGGGCCGCCGCTACACCGAGACCCGCCGCCGCCATCCGCTCGCCCACGGCCGGCCGGTCATCGACGGGATCGCCGCCGAGCGCAATCTGCTGGTGCCGCTGAGGGCGCGGACCGACCTGGTGATCGACACCTCGGCGCTCGCGCCGGCGGAGCTGCGCCGGATCCTGGCCGGACATTTCGCGCGGCGCGGCGGCACGGAGATGACCGTCTGCGTGACCTCCTTCGCCTACCGCAACGGGCTGCCGCGCGAGTCCGACCTGGTGTTCGATGTGCGCTTCCTGCAGAACCCGCATTACCAGGCGGACCTGCGCCCGCTCACCGGGCGCGACGAGGTCGTGGATCGCTTCGTCGCGGCCGATCCCGCTTTCGCGCCGTTTTTCGCCAAGCTGACCGCGCTGCTCGACGGCCTGCTGCCGGACTACCGCCGCGAAGGCAAGACCTACCTGACCATCGCGCTGGGCTGCACCGGCGGCCGCCACCG
>JAWWCG010000564.1:0-3084 GCA_033720555.1 Kiloniellales bacterium
CTAGTGCACTGATTGAGACGAAAGATTCACATTGTTCGGCGCATGTGCCAAGTTCGGGGCATGGCACAGGACGTTTCGGTGATCGTGAGAGATGACGATCGGGCTCGGCTCGAGGCGATCGTCGGAGACCGCAACCAGCGCCAGAAGCACATGCAGCGGGCGCGGATTGTGCTGCTGTCGGCGGATCGCCTGCCGGTGGCAGCGGTGGCCAGGCAAGCCGGCGTCAGTCGGCCGGCGGTGTGGCGCTGGCAGCGCCGGTTCGCCGAGCAAGGCGTGAGTGGCCTGCTGCGCGACAAGACCCGGCCGCCGGGAACGCCGCCGTTGCCGGCCGACACGGTCGCGCGGGTGGTGGCGATGACCTGTGCCGAGCCGCCCGGCGAAGCCACCCACTGGACCGGCCGGGCGATGGTCAAAGAAGCCGGCATTTCGCTCAGTTCGGTGCAGCGGATCTGGGCCGAGCATGATCTCCAGCCGCACCGCCTCAGGACCTTCAAGCGCTCGAACGATCCAGCCTTCGCCGAGAAGCTGCGTGACATAGTCGGACTGTACGTCGACCCGCCGGCTCATAGCCTGGTGCTTTCGGTTGACGAAAAGAGCCAGATCCAGGCGCTCGACCGCACCCAGCCCGGCCTGCCGCTCAAGCCGGGCAAGGCCGGCACCTGGACGCACGACTACAAACGCCATGGCACGACCACGCTGTTTGCCGCGCTCAACGTCCTCGACGGCCGGGTGATCGGCCGCTGCATGGCGCGCCACCGGCATCAGGAGTTCATCCGCTTCCTGAACGCGATCGAGCGCGAGGTCCCGGCTGGCAAGGCGATCCACGTGATTCTCGACAACTATGCGCCCCACAAGCACCCCAAGGTGCGCGCCTGGCTCGCCCGCCACCCGCGCTGGACCTTCCACTTCACGCCGACCTCGGGCTCGTGGCTGAACGCGGTCGAGACCTTCTTCTCGACGCTCACCCGCCGCCGGCTGAAGCGCGGCGTGTTCCGCTCGATCGTCGAGCTGCAGGCCGCGATCAACCGCTACCTCGCCCAGCACAATCAGGCTCCCCGGCCCTTCACCTGGACCCGCTCTGCCGATGCCATCCTCGACCGCCTCGATGCTATCCCTGTACCTTCTGTGTGAATCAGTGCACTAGGAGCCCGTCCGAGTAAGGCGGGTTTGGGCTTTACACGTTGAGGTTTGTGTGATTCGAGGGGTCATGAGCAAGACCTTTCGTCCGTGGAACGTCGATCAGGCGTGGCTGTTGCCGCCCGCGATCGACGAGTTCGTGCCGGCCGGGCATCCGGCGCATCTGGTGCGCGACCTGGTGCGCGAGACGCTGGATCTCGGTGCGATCATGGCGGCGTACGACGAGCCGCGCGGCTATCCGCCCTACCACCCGGCGATGATGGTTGCGGTCCTGCTCTACGCCTACAGCCAGGGCGTCTACTCTTCGCGGCGGATCGCCCGGGCGCTCGAGGAGCGGCTCGACTTCATGGCGGTGAGCGCGCTGGAACGGCCCGACTTCCGGACCATCAGCGACTTCAGGAAGCGTCATCTCGAGGCGCTGGCCGGGTTGTTCGTCCAGGTTCTCGGGCTGTGTCGCGAAGCGGGTCTGGTCGAGCTCGGCCACGTCGCGCTGGACGGCACCAAGCTCAAGGCCAACGCGTCCAAGCACAAGGCGATGTCCTACGCCCGGATGGTCAAGGCCGAGGGCGAGCTTCAGGCCGAGATCAGGGCGTGGCTGGCGAAGGCCGAGGCGGCGGATGCGGCCGAGGATGCCGAACATGGCGCTGAGCGTCGCGGTGACGAGATGCCGGACTGGGTCCAGGACAAGCAGCGCCGGCTGGCCAAGATCCGGGCCGCCAAGGCCGCGCTCGAAGCGAAGGCGCGGGCCGAGGCCGAGGCGGCAGCCAGCGACGGCGAGGGGGCCCGCCGCGGCCGCAAGCCCGAGCCCGCGCAGCCGAAGCCTTCGGCGCAGCGCAACTTCACCGATCCCGAGAGCCGGATCATGAAGGGCAAGGACGGCTTTGTGCAGGCCTACAACGGCCAGCTCGCGGTCGACACGAGGGCCCAGGTCATCGTCGCCTGCGACCTTTCCGACGCGGCGGTCGACGCCGCCCAGCTGGGGCCGCTCGTGGACCGGATCGAGCGCAACCTCGAACGAGGTCCGAAGGAGGTCTCGGCCGACGTCGGCTATTGCTCGGAGGCCAATCTCCAGGCGCTCGACGATCGCGGTATCAGGGGCTACGTCGCGACCGGGCGGCAGAAGCATCCGGCCGGCGGCACCGCCAAGCGGCGCGGCCCCTTGGTCCAAGCCATGCGCCGGAAGCTCAAACGCGGCGGCCGCCGCTCGCGCTACCGGCTGCGCAAGCAGACGGTCGAGCCGGTGATCGGGCAAATCAAAGAGGCCCGCGGCTTCCGTCAGTTCCTGCTCCGGGGTCTCAGCAAAGTCCAGGCCGAATGGACCCTGGTCTGCACCGCCCACAACACCCTCAAGCTGATCAAGGCGTTCTCGGCATGAACCACCCCAGCCCCTCATCCGGACGATCGACTGGCCTGGCCCAGACCGCTTCATCACTCGCCATTACCAGGACAGGCTCCTAGAGCGCCAGCCGCGCACGGGCAGTCTCGCCTGACGCGCACCTCCGGTCGGGACCCGGACGACGGAGCTGCACCGCATATGTCTCGGCGCAGGATCGCCAAAGCCCGACATGCCCTGCGTTTGGCGCTGCGCCTTGTCGTCTGGCCGCTGCAAGGCCTCGCTCTGGCGACGTTCTGGTCGTGCTGCATGATGATCAGCCCGGCGCGGGCGGCGGCGTTCGGCGCCGGGCTCGGCCGGGCGCTCGGACCGCGCTTTCGCTGGCACCGCCGGCTCAGGAACAACCTGGCGACCGCCCTGCCAGACGCCAGCGGCGAGCGGGTCGCCGCGATGGCGCGCGAGGTCTGGGGGAACTTCGGCGCCACGGTCGCGGAGTACGCACACCTTGGCACCATCGCCGATCGCGCGTTCGCTGAGCACGTCGAGGTCGTTGTCCATCCGGGTGTGGAGATCGCACGCGCGCGCGGCCGGCCGTTGGTCTTCGTGACGGCGCA
>JAWWCG010000565.1:0-3068 GCA_033720555.1 Kiloniellales bacterium
ATCCGAGACCTTTGCCCCGCAAGTCCCGCAAGAGGATGAGACAGATGCCGATCGAGTTGCCCGACCTGCCTTACGCCTATGACGGCCTGGAGCCGCACATCTCCGCGTCGACGCTGAAGCTTCATCACGGCAAACATCACCGCGCCTACGTGGAGCAGGTCGTCTATCTGGAGGGTGTGGCGGCGGCCGACGGGCAGGCGGCCGGCGACGGCAGGACGCTCGAACGGATCATCCTCGATTGCGCCGGGCAGGAAAAGCTCCAGCAGCTTTTCAACAATGCGGCGCAGGCGTGGAACCACGCGTTCTACTGGAATTCCATGCGCCCGGCCGGCGGCGGCAAGCCTTACGGCGAGATCGAAGCGAAGATCGCCAAGGACTTCGGCAGCTACCGCTCCTTCGTCCAACAGCTCGTGGTCGCGGCGACCGGCCAGTTCGGTAGCGGCTGGGCCTGGCTGGTGCTGGAGGACGGCAAGCTGAAGGTCGTCAAGACGTCCAACGCCGACACCCCGATCGTTCGTGGGCAGACGCCGATACTGGTCGTCGACGTCTGGGAGCATGCCTATTACCTGGACTACCAGAATCGCCGCGGCGATTACGTCAACGCCTTCCTCGAGCACCTGGTGAACTGGGATTTCGCGAATCAGAACCTGGCGCGGCTCGAGACGCGGCCGGGCCTTCTCAAGAAGGCTTGGGCCAGCACGGGCTTGTAGAGCGGAGGCGCGGCCCGGCCATGGCGCAGTCGAGATTGGAGACGACGGCAGGTCGCACGGACGATCGCGCGCCCAATGGCGCGCCCAATGGCGCGCAGGGGCGCCCGGCCGGCTGGCGGCGCTGGGTCTATTCGACCAATCACAAGGACATCGGGACGATGTACCTCGTCCTGTCGGTTTGCGCCGGCGTCGTCGGCGCCTTGCTGTCGGTCGCGATGCGCGCCGAGCTGGCCGAGCCGGGCCTTCAGATCTTCGGGGATCCGCAGCTCTTCAACGTCTTCGTCACGGCGCACGGGCTCATCATGATTTTCTTCGTGCTGATGCCCGCCCTGATCGGCGGCTTCGGAAACTGGTTCGTGCCGATCCTTATCGGGGCGCCGGACATGGCCTTCCCGCGGCTCAACAACATCAGCTTCTGGCTCTTGGTGCCGTCCTTCGCGCTGCTCGTCCTCTCCATGTTCGTCGACATGGGCATCGGCACGGGGTGGATGATCTATCCGCCGCTCAGCGCCGAGGGGCATCCCGGCGCGGCGGTCGATCTCTTGATCTTTGCCATTCACCTCGCCGGCGCATCGTCGGTGCTGGGCGCGATCAACTTCATCGTCACGATCTTCAACATGCGCGCCCCCGGGCTGAGCCTGCACAAGATGCCGCTGTTCGCCTGGGCCATGCTGGTGACGGCCTTCATGGTGCTCCTGGCCCTGCCGGTGCTCGGCGGCGCCATCACCATGCTGCTCACGGACCGCAACTTCGGCACCACGTTCTTCGTCCCGGCCGGCGGCGGCGACCCCCTGCTGTTCCAGCATCTCTTCTGGTTCTTCGGCCACCCCGAGGTCTACATCATGATCCTGCCGGCCTTCGGCATCATCAGCCACGTCATCTCGACGTTCTCCGGCAAGCCCGTCTTCGGCTATCTCGGAATGGTCTATGCACTGATCACGATCGGCTTCGTCGGCTTCCTGGTGTGGGCCCATCACATGTTCACCGTCGGCCTGGACGCCGACACTCGGGCCTATTTCGCGGCGGCGAGCATGGTGATCGCGGTGCCGACCGGCATCAAGATCTTCAGTTGGATCGCGACCATGTGGGGCGGATCCGTGCGGTTCGACACGCCGATGCTGTTCGCCCTCGGCTTCATCCTGCTGTTCACGATCGGCGGCGTGACCGGCGTCGCCCTGGCCAGCGCCGGCCTGGATACCGTGCTCCACGACACCTATTACGTGGTGGCCCACTTCCATTACGTGATGTCGCTGGGCTCGGCCTTCGCGCTCTTCGCCGGCTTCTACTACTGGATCGGCAAGATGTCGGGGCGCCAATATCCCGAAGGTCTGGGCAGGCTTCATTTCTGGCTGACCTTCATTGGCGTCAACATAACCTTCTTCCCCATGCATTTCCTCGGCCTCGCCGGCATGCCCCGCCGCATCGCGGATTATCCCGAGGCCTATGCCCATTGGAATCTCGTGGCCTCGATCGGCAGCTACGTCTCCTTCGCCGGCGTCCTGGTCTTTCTGCTGGTGGTTTGGCGGACCCTCGCGGCCGGCCGGCCTTGCCCCGCCAATCCCTGGGGAGCGGGGGCGACGACCCTGGAATGGACGCTGCCGTCTCCGCCGCCGTTCCACAGCTTCGAGACCTTGCCCCGCTTTGTCGAACGTGGGTCGACGCCGCTTCGGCCCGAGGTCCAATCCCGCTAGGAATCGGAGGCGCGCGATGTCCATCGAGACCGTGATCCACATGTCGGGCTATCTGGAGCACGCCGGCTGGCTCGACGAGCCGACCTATCGCCACCTCTACGAGCGCTCCGTCAGCGATCCCGAGGGGTTCTGGGGAGAGGCGGGCCGGCGGCTCGACTGGTATCGGGACTACACCGAGATCCGCGACGTCAGCTACGGGCCCGAGGAGGTCCGCATACGCTGGTTCGCCGACGGCGAATTGAACGCCTGCTACAACTGCCTCGACCGCCATCTGCCGAAACGCGCCGACCAGGTCGCGATCCTCTGGGAGGGCGACGACCCCGGCGAAGATCGCGCCATCACCTATGGCGCCTTGTGCGAATCAGTGTGCCGCCTCGCCAACGGGCTCAAGTCGCTGGGCGTCGAGAAGGGCGACCGGGTCACCATCTACCTGCCGATGATCCCGGAAGCGGCGGTCGCCATGCTCGCCTGCGCGCGGATCGGCGCGATCCACTCGGTGGTGTTCGGCGGCTTCTCGCCGGAGTCCCTCGCCGGCCGGATCCAGGATTGCCAATCGCGCGTGATCATCACCGCCGACGAAGGGCTTCGCGGCGGTCGCGCGGTTCCGCTGAAGCGCAACGCCGATATCGCCGTGCGGTCCTGCCCGACAATCGAGACCTGCGTCGTC
>JAWWCG010000566.1:0-3063 GCA_033720555.1 Kiloniellales bacterium
CAACGATACCGACCCGGCGGTGCTGTTCCAGGATCTCAAGAGCGGGCTCGAGACGCCGCTGTCGGGGATGGGAACCGCCTTCAGCTCCTCCCTGTTCGGCCTGGCCGGCTCGCTGGTGCTCGGCTTCCTCGAGCTGCAGGCGAGCCAAGCCCACAACCGTTTCGTCAACGACCTGGAGGAGTGGCTGTCCTCGGTGACCCGCCTCTCCTCGGCCGGCCCCCTCGGCGAGGGCGAGCAGTCGGTGCCGGCCTATATCCAAGCCCTCTTGGAGCAGACCGCCGACAGCCTGGACGGCCTGCAGCGGACCTTCGGGCGGGCCGAAGAGGACCGGGCCTCGGTCGGCCGGAACCTGAACGAGCTCTCCGAGCGGCTCGGCACCCTGAGCGATCAGATGCGCAGCGAGCAGGACGTCTTGGTTCGCCTCGCCGAGGCGCAGGCCCAGATGCAGCCGGTTCTGGCGCGCCTCAGCGAGGCCTCGCCGAAGACCGGCGGCCTGGACGAGGCCTCGCGCGCGCACCTGCGCAATCTCGACCTGCGGGCCGGGCAGATCATCCAGGAGCTCGCCAAAGGCCGCGACCACACGGTCCAGGAGATCCGCAACGAGATCCGACTGCTGGCGCGCACCATCGCAGCCATCGCAGAGGAAGGCGAGTAAGGCCCGCAGATGTACGCCCTGGGACGCACGGGAGGCCGACGCGCCATCAACATATGGCCCGGGTTCGTCGACGGCCTGGCCACCCTGCTGCTGGTCGTCATCTTCGTGCTCATGGTGTTCATGATCGCCCAGTACTTCCTGAGCGTCGCCCTGTCGGGCCGGGACCTGGCCTTGCAGCAGTTGCGCGAGGAGGTGTCGTCCCTCGCCGACCTGCTGTCGCTGGAGCGCGCCGACAACGCCGAACTCCGCCTCAACGTCGCCCAGCTATCGGCGGAGCTGCAGACCTCGATCGAGGCCCGCGACGCCCTCTCCTCCCAGCTCGCCACCCTGTCCGACGAGCGCGAATCTCTGCTCGGGCAGATCGCGAGCCTGATGACGGAGCGCGACGATCTGAGCGGCCGGGTCGCCGAGCTGGACGACGAGCGCGCCAGCCTGGCCGCCCAGCTCGCCGCCCTCTCCGGCCGGGCCGAGGAGAATGAGGCCGAGGCCGCGCGCCTCGAGGAGCAACTGGCCGATGCCTACCGCGCCATCGACGCGGACAAGGAGAAGATCGAGGCGCTGGTCGCCGAGATCGCCATCCTCCAGAGCCTGCGCGACGAGGTCACCGCGCAGCTTCTGGCCGCCGAACAGGCCCTCGAGGAGCAGCGCGAGCTGAGCGAGTCGCAGAGGCAGGAGCTGGCGGCGGTGGAAACCCTCGCCGCCGATCGGGAGGCGGCGCTGAGTCAGCTCCGCCTGCGCATCTCGAAAGCCGAGGAGAGCGCCTCGGCGGCGGAAGACAGAGCGGCCACCCAGTCCAAGCTGACCGAGGAGGCCCAGCGCAAGGTCGACCTGCTGAACCGGCAGATCGCCTCGTTGCGCGAGCAGCTCGGGCGCCTCAACGAGATCCTGGACGCCACCGAGACCCAGAACAAGGAACAGCAGGTCCAGATCGCCGACCTCGGGCGGCGCTTGAACATCGCGCTGGCCAGCAAGGTGCAGGAGCTGGCCAGGTACCGCTCGGAGTTCTTCGGCCGCCTGCGCCAGGTGCTCGGCGAGCATCCCGACATCCGGATCGTCGGCGACCGCTTCGTCTTCCAGTCCGAGGTGCTGTTCGACACCGGCTCGGCCGAGCTGGGCGAGGAAGGCAAGCAGCAATTGGCGCGCCTCGCCCGCACCCTGTTGGGCATCGCGCACGAGATTCCCCCCGAGATCGACTGGGTCCTGCGGGTCGACGGCCATACCGACAACCGGCCGATTCGCACCTCGCAATTCCCGTCGAACTGGGAGCTTTCGACCGCGCGGGCGATTTCCGTCGTGAAGTTCCTGATCAGCCAGGGACTGCCGCCCAACCGGGTGGCCGCGACCGGCTTCGGCGAGTACCAGCCGATCGATCCGGACGACGACGAGATCGCCTATCGGCGCAACCGACGCATCGAATTGAAGCTGACCCAGCGCTGAGCCGGCACCTCACCGACACCTCACCGGCGCCTAACCGCGGCCTCACAGACGGGCGGCGTCGGGCGCGAGGGCCGCCGCCGGCTCGGGCCCCCGATCCTGCGCCAACTGCAGCTCCGCCAGGCGCGCGTAGAGCCCGCCGCCGCGCACCAGGTCCTCGTGGCGGCCGACGGCGACGACCCGGCCGTGGTCCAGCACGACGATGCGGTCGGCCTTGCGGACGGTGGCCAGGCGGTGAGCGATCACCAGGGTGGTGCGCTGGCGCATCAAGCGCGCGAGCGCCTGCTGGACCAGGCGCTCGCTCTCGGCGTCGAGGGCGCTGGTCGCCTCGTCGAGCAGCAGGACCGCCGGGTCGCGCAGAATCGCCCGGGCGATGGCGATCCGCTGGCGCTGACCGCCGGACAGCCGCACGCCGCGCTCGCCCAGGAAGGTCGCGTAGCCCTGCGGCAGGGCCTCGAGAAATTCGTGGGCGGCCGCCGCCTTGGCGGCGCGCACCACCTCCGCGTCGCTGGCCTCCGGCCGGCCGTAGCGAATGTTCTCCCAGGCGTCGGCGGAGAAGATGACCGGCTCCTGCGGCACCAGCCCGATGCGCTGGCGCAAGGCGGCCGGAACGGCCTGGCGCAGATCGACGCCGTCGAGCGCGATGCGGCCGCCCTGCGGGTCGTAGAAGCGCAGCAGCAATTGGAAGAGCGTCGATTTCCCGGCGCCGGACGGTCCGACGATCGCCACGGTCTCGCCCGGCGCCACCGCGAGATCGACGCCGTCCAGGGCCGATTGGCCAAGCCGCGAGGGGTAGTGGAACACCACCCGCTCGAAGGCGACCGCGCCGCGCGGCGGCTCCGGCAGGCCGATCGGATCCGGCGGCGCGACGATCTGCGGCGGGGGCTGGAGTAGCTCGGCCACGCGCAGCGCCGCGCCGGCGGGGCGCGGCAGATCCCCGGCCCCCCCCCAGAGCGCCCCGGCCCGGCCGGCCC
>JAWWCG010000567.1:0-3060 GCA_033720555.1 Kiloniellales bacterium
AAGCCCACCAGGGCGAGCATCGCCGTGCTGAACAGGCAGAGGTAGATCAGCGCGAGGCGAAAGGTTCGCGATTGGAGCAGCCTAACCGGTGTCACGCAGGCAGTATCCCGCGCCTCGGACGGTATGCAAGAGGGGCTGGTCGAAATCCCGGTCGATCTTGCCGCGCAGGCGGCTGATGTGCACGTCGATCACGTTGGTCTGGGGGTCGAAATGATAGTTCCAGACGTTCTCCAGCAGCATGGTCCGGGTCACCACCTGCCCGGCGTGGCGCATGAGATATTCGAGGATCTTGAACTCGCGCGGCTGCAGCTCGACCACCTGGTCGCCGCGCTTCACCGAGCGGGCCAGGAGGTCCATCTCCAGATCGCCGACTTGAAGGCGCGTCTCGGCCTCCTCGGCCGCGGGGCGCCGCAGCAGGGCCTCGACCCGCGCCAGCAGCTCGGAGAAGGCGAAGGGCTTGGCCAGATAGTCGTCGCCGCCGCTCTTGAGACCGCGCACCCGGTCCTGGACGCCGCTCATGGCGCTCAGGAACAGGACCCGGGTGGACTTGCCGGCGCTGCGCAGGCGCTCCACCAGGCTGAGCCCGTCCAGCTCCGGCAACATGCGGTCGACGATCGCCAGGTCGTAGTCTTCGCTCAGCACCCGGATCAGCCCGTCGCGGCCGTTGGAGGCGATTTCGACCACCAGCCCGCTCTCCCGCAGGCCCTTGGCGATGTAGCGGGCGCTTTCGGCATCGTCCTCGATCACAAGTATCTTCATGTAATCCTCCGGGCCCGGTCGACCGGCGTGGACTCGCGATAAAGATGGCATTTGCCGCCCGCGACGCAAGATGTTCGCTCCTAATCGGACCCGGCGCCGTCGCGGAGCGGGTCCCTGGATGCGGCAGCGACATCCCGCCGTGTTGGGGGCCACACGGCGGGATGTCGGCCGCACTGCCGCAGCGCGAGATCAGGCGTCACGCAGCGGGAGGGTTATGAATCGCTCCTCTTTGTCGCGACTGATCAGCACCAGCACGGCCTTGCGGTTCTCCTGTTTCGCCGATTCGACCGCGGCGGCGACCTCGGAGGGGCTGGTGACCGACGACAGGTCGGCCTGCAGGATCACGTCGCCCGGCCGCAGCCCGCGGCGCGCCGCCCAGGTGTCCGGCTCGACGTCGGTGATGACGACGCCGGTAGTCTCCTCCTCGATGCCGTAGGCGCGCCGCGTCTGGTCGTCCAGGGCGGCCAGGCTCATGCCCATCACCGTCTTGTCGGCCTGGGGCTGCGCGGGCGCGAGGTTCGCCATCTGCTGGGTCTCGGGGAAGGTCCCGAGGTTCACCGTCACGTCCGACATCTCGCCCTTGCGCCAGATGCCGATCTTGGCCTCCTCGCCTGGATCCAGCCGGGCGATCGTCCGGGTCAGCTCGCGCACGTCCGCGATCGGCGTGTCGTTCACCGCGACGATCACGTCGCCCGCGGCCAGGCCGGCGGCCTCGGCGGGGCCGTCCTTGGTCACCTCGGCGACGATCGCGCCGCGCGGCTCGTCGAGGGCGAGACCCTCGGCCATGTCCTCGTCCACCTGCTGGATCTGGACGCCGAGCCAGCCGCGCTCGACCCGGCCGTCGGCCTCGAGCTCGGCGACGATCTCCTGCACCATCTCCGAGGGGATGGCGAAGCCGATCCCGACGCTGCCGCCGCTGGGCGAAAAGATCGCGGTGTTGACGCCGATCACCTCGCCCTTGGTGTTGAACGCCGGACCGCCCGAGTTGCCGCGGTTGATCGGAGCGTCGATCTGCAGGAAGTCGTCATAGCGCCCGGCGCCGATGCTGCGGCCGCGCGCCGAGACGATGCCCATGGTGACGCTGTTTTCCAGCCCGAAGGGGTTGCCGACCGTGATCACCCAGTCGCCAACCCGCGCGTCGTCGGATTGGCCGAAGGTCACGAAGGGCAAGGGCGCCTCGGCCTCGATCTTGATCACCGCCAGATCGGTCGCCGGATCGCGGCCGACGAGCTCGGCCTGGTAGCTGCGGCCGTTGGTCAGGGTGACCTCGATCCGGTCGGCCTCGGCGACCACGTGGTTGTTGGTCACGATGGTGCCCTCGGCGTCGATGATGAAGCCGGAGCCGGCGGCGCGCATCGGCGCCTGATTGGGCTGGCCGTGCCGCTCGGAGGGCTGGCCGCGGTCCCCGTACTCCCGGAACCACCGCTGGAAATCCTCGCCCGAGGGACCCTGGCCGCGCTCGTCGAAGAAGCGCTCGAAGAAGTCCTCGAACGGCATGACCCGGCCGCCGTCGCCGGTCGTGGCCGTGCGCGGCCCGCCGTCGCGCTCGACCTCGATGCTGACCACCGCCGGCAGCACCTTGTCGACGACGTCGGCGAAGCCCGCCAGGGCCGGATCCGGCATCCGAACCGCAGGGGCCGCCGCCACCTGGGCGCCGCCGAGCTCGGCGGACTCCGTGCCGGCCAGGGCGAGGCCCGCGCCGCCGACCATCAAGGCCGCCAGGGCGGCCGCCGTCACCGCGGTCCTCGGCTTCTGTGCGACCCAATTGTGTGCCACCCAAGATCTCTTGATCATGCCTGTCATCTCCCGCAACTGCTGCGTTGAACACCGGGACCGAGACGAACCCCTCGACGAAGCGGTCGCGGGTCGCGCGTCCCAACGCATCTCACGTGGGTGGGCCGCGTGAACGTCGCCTGGCCGCCACATTAATTTCCCGTAATGCGCCCGGCCGGCCGAAGCCCGCCGGGAGCCGCCGGAAGCCGCCGGGAGCCGCCGGGAGCCGCCGGGAGCCGAAGGCGCTCGCCCGGTCAGCCGCAGCCGCACCAGGCGCTCGCGACCGCGATTTCCACACCGATATCCACACCGATATCCACAGCGATTTCCACAGCGATTTCCACAGCGATTTCCACAGCGATTTCCACAGCGATTTCCACAGCGGTTCCCACAGCGGTTCCCACAGCGGTTCCCACGGCGGATTCCCGTCGGATTCCCCGGCGGTTCCCACCGCGATGGCCGCCGTCGACGGGTAGGCGGCGCCGGAAGGGCGGCGCAAACGACCCCTAAATCATTGATGCAGCGTCT
>JAWWCG010000568.1:0-3056 GCA_033720555.1 Kiloniellales bacterium
CCACGCTCGCTCTCCCGAGATAAAATCGAAAACCGCCGCTAACTCGCCGCCTCCCTCAAGAGAAACGCCCGCCCCGCCGGGGAGTTCCGCCGGGGAGTTCCGCCGGGGAGGTCCGCCGGGGAGGTCCGCCGGCGAGATCCGCCGGGCGCCGAGGCCGCGGCGAAACCCTCGGCCCGGCGCCGCTTCGGCGGAACGAGGGCCCCGGCCGCGCGTTGATTCGGGATTGGGGCGGCGAACCGGGCTGCGGGAGGACCAGCGTCATGTCATATCATCTCACGCGAAACGACGGCTCCGTCGAAAAGGGACTGCGGCGGATCGCCCTCGACCAGATCGACGCGGCCATCGCCGAGGTGGACGACGGCGATCTCGACGCCCATGCGACCGTTCACCAGGCCCGCAAGCGCTGCAAGAAGCTGCGCGGCCTGGTCCGCTTGGTGCGGCCGTCGTTCAAGGATTACGCGGCGGAGAACGCCGCCTTCCGCGACGCCGCCAAGGCGCTCGGCGACATCCGCGATTCCGAGGCCGCGGTCGAAACCTACGACAAGCTGCTCGGCTGCTACGGCGACCAGATCGACCCCTCGGCCTTCGCCTCGATCCGCGATCGCCTTGCCGCGCGGCGGCGAAAGGCCGGCCGAGGCGGGCGCGTGGACGAGCGACTGTCCGCATTCCGCGCGACCATGGTCGTCGCGCGCCGCCGGGCCGAGGCCTGGAGGATCGAGGACGACGGCTTCGCGGCGGTCTCGGGCGGCCTGGGCAAGACCTACAAGCGCGCCCGCAAGGCGATGCGCCGGGCCTGCGACGATCCGACGGCGGCCAAGCTCCACGCCTGGCGCAAGCGGGTCAAGTATCACTGGTATCACGCGCGCCTGATGCGCGAGATCTGGCCCGAGGTGGTCGGGGCGCATCGCGACGCGGCCGACGCGCTGGGCGAGCTGCTCGGCGAGCATCACGACCTGGCGGTGCTGGAGGCCGTCGTGCGCGAGGCGCCGAGGGCCTTCGGCCGCCCGGCGGACCTGGACGTCTTTGCCGGCCTGATCGGCCGGCGGCGCGGCGTCCTCGCCGCCGAGGCGTTCTCGCTCGGGCCGCGGCTCTTGGCCGAGAAGCCGGGCGCGCTGCTGCGCCGGTGGGACGCCTATTGGCGCGCCTGGCGGTCGCAGGAAACCGCGCGCGAAAGGGCGGCCGCGGCCTGAACGGCCGCCGACTGCCCGCCTTAACGCCCGCTGGTTTCGGAGGCTCGCGTCGCGCGGCCATGTCGAGGGCGGCGGAACCATCGCGGTGCCGGCCGGTTTCTTTCTACAGGCAAAGGATCAGCGCGGTGATGCACCGGACACTGACCCTTGCGGTCTCAAAACGATGGGGGGGAAGACCCGGAATTCGCCGTATCCGGCGAAGCTAGGAGGCACGCCATGTTTCCTCTCGATCCTATCGGCGGCGACCGCCCGGACACTCGCCGCCAGCCCCTGCGCGACGACCCGCCGTCGAACGACGGCAACAAGGCCCTCTGGATTCTCGGCATCATGGCCGGGGCCCTCGGGATCTTTGCCGTCGTCTCGGCGATATAGCCCGCGGGTTGTGACGTTTGTGCAACGGCGCGCGGTCTTCGTGACGGCTGCGTGGAACGATGGAGCTGCCAAGGCGTTCTAAGACGTTCTGGTGAGAAGGTTTTCCTTTGCGAAGACGGCGGATGCGGCATGGAGATTTCGTCGTGCGCCGTCCGCAAGCCTAGGGTTGTTCGGTCCACCTCATTCTAAGGGCCGATAGTCGCGGCTCTTTTGCCTTTCCGAGCCGCTCAATGAGGCCGCGGCAGCGCCGCTGGGAAGTCGCCTCGGCGCGCGCCGCGAACGGGAACCGTGGTCGAAAGCTGCGCGTTGACCTGTAGAGGCCCGCCAGCCCCACGCGGCCCCGATGGCCGGCGGCGTCCGGAGAGCGGGGCGGCGGCGAAATACGGACTTTTGCTCGGCGGTGCACTTGTCGCAAACTGGGCGTGCCGGAGCGGTGTCCCATGACGCCGCGCGACGCGGGGGCATTGAGGAAGCGTGGGGAACGCCGAAATCGTCGACATTGTCGCGGACCCGGGGGAGGAGCGCCGGGCCCTGTGGCGTCGGATGCTGCGCTACGGCGTGCCGATCGGCATGATCGTTCTGATTACCGCCGGCCTCGTCGCCAGCACGCTGTACACCAACGCCATGAACCGTAAGGACGTGCTGGGCTTCTCCCGGGATTTCATCGATGTCCTGAACCAGCAGGTCAACAGCGAGCTGCGCGCCCATCTGCAGCCGGCCCGACTGGCCGCCGGCAACCTGTCCGCGGCGCTGCCGGATGAGCCGTGGTCCGCGGCGGGGCGCGAGACCTTCGAGCGGATCGCCCTGGATATCCTGCGCCGCACGCCCCAGCTCGCCTCCGCCTATTTCGCCACCCCCGAGGGTCAGTTCCTGATGGTGCGCCGCAACCCCGAGGGCTCGGCGGACACCAAGCGCATCGAGCGCACCGCCGAGGGGCCGGCGGTGACCTGGCTCCGGCGGGACCGGTCCTGGAGCGTGGTCGGCGAGGAGAGCGACCCGGAGGACCGCTACGATCCGCGCGCGCGCGGATGGTATCAGGACGCGATCGCGAACCCCGGCGTGCGCTGGAGCGACGTCTATACCTTCTTCACGGATCGGACGCCCGGGATCACGGTTTCCAGCGCCGTCGACCGAAACGGCCAGACCGGCATAGCGGTGGTCGGCGTGGATATCTTTCTGAACAGCTTGAGCGACATCCTGGCGGCGCTCGAGGCCAGGGCCCGGGGAACGCTGGCGATCGTGAGCGCGGACGGCCAGGTGATCGCCTTTCACCAGCCCGAAAAGGTCCTGGTGGAAACCGAGTCCGGTCTGCGATCGCGCACGGTCCGCGAACTCGGCCTGCCCGCCCTGGCCGAGGCCTTCGACCGCATGCGGGTCGAGGGCGCCGATCACGCCGTCGTCGAAATCGACGACACCCGCTACATTTTCGGCGCCGCTTCCCTGCGCGACGCGGTCTCGCGAGACTGGTGGCTGCTGCTGCTGGCGCCTGAGGAG
>JAWWCG010000569.1:0-3054 GCA_033720555.1 Kiloniellales bacterium
AGAAACACGATGGCGATCAAGGCCGCGAAGAACGGGGCGGCGCTGATCAGCACCAGGGCGTTGGCCACGGTCGTGGTGTTGACGGCGTAGACGAAGGTGAAGGAATTGAGCGAGAACAGAACGGCGAAGATCAGCCCGGTCCGGCCGACGGCCGCGAAGGCCGCGGCGGTCCTGGCCCGGTGCGCGGCGGCGAGGCCGATGGCGAGCACCAGCGCGACCAGCAGGCCGCGCCAGAACAGGAGGGTCCAGATGTCGGTCGACACCAGCCGCACCAGCAGGCTGTCGGGCGAGATGGCGAGCACGCCCGCCACCGTGATCAGCATGCCCTTGGCGTGGTCGGGTAGCTGCCCCATGGCCCCTCGTCGCCGTCAAACCCGCCCTCAGGTTTGACATTTTCGGGCGGCGGCCTATAGTCCGCGCCTTCATTCCCGGGAACGTGGGGCCTGGCCCCCGCCCGACCTTCATAGAGGGTCGGGCCTACCGGGACAAGACGGCCACCAATCGAAGGAGCCCAGCGCGACCATGACGAAACGCGTCGCCTCGAAGTACAAGATCAACCGCCGCCTCGGGGTCAACCTCTGGGGGCGGCCCAAGAGCCCCGTCAACAAGCGCGAATACGGCCCCGGCCAGCACGGCCAGCGCCGCCGCAAGCCGTCCGACTTCGGCGTGCAGCTCGCCGCCAAGCAGAAGATGAAGGGCTACTACGGCAACATCGGCGAGCGCCGCTTCCGCCGCTATTACGAGGAGGCCTCGCGCCGCCGCGGCGACACCGGCGAGCGGCTGATCGAGCTGCTGGAGCGCCGCCTCGACGCGGTGGTCTACCGGGCCAAGTTCGTGCCGACGGTGTTCGCCGCGCGCCAGTTCGTCAACCACGGCCACATCCTGGTGAACGGCAAGCGGGTCAACATCCCCTCCTACCAGGTGCGCGACGGCGACGTCGTGCAGATCAAGGAGAAGAGCCGCGATCTGCCGCTGGTCCTCGACGCCATCGATTCCGGCGAGCGCGACCTGCCGGACTACATCAACGTTAACCTGAAGGACATGTCGGCCACCTATCTGCGCGGCCCGGCGCTCGCCGATGTGCCCTATCCCGTGCAGATGGAGCCGCACCTGGTGGTCGAGTTCTACTCGCGCTAGGCCCGCGCGATCGCGCCGGCACAGGGTCGAGAGGGCCGCCCGCGTGGCGGCCCTTTTGCGTCTAGGCCCCGCAGCGCGTGTGTTGATCTCCCCGGGGCGCGCGGCCGCCCTACTTGACCAGCATCCAGATCCCCATCGCCACCATCATCACATTCTCGGTGAGGGATATGAACCCCAGGGGGACATTGCTGTTGCCGCCGACGCAGGCGCATTTCAGCTCGCGCTTGTCGATGTAGACCGCCTTGAAAACCGAGGCGGCGCCGACCGTGCCGATGAACAGCGCCACCGGCGAGGCGATCCAGGTCAGCGCGCCGGCGATCATCAGAACCCCGGCGAGCGCTTCGCCGAAGGGGTAGAGATAGCCGTAGCGGACCCAGCGGCGCGCCAAGAGGTCGTAGTTCAGGAACATGAGCGAGAAGCTTTCCAGGTCCTGCAGCTTCTGAATCGCGAGGAGGCACATGCTGATCGCGATGAACCATTCGAAGGCCCTCACCGTGAGGACCGAGCCGAAGGCGAACCAGCTCGCCGCCAACGCCATCAGCAAGGCCATGGCAAAGATCGCGACGACCGGCTGATAGGAGGTGTCGTCGTCGTCGTCTTCCTTGGCGCTCGGATCGAGATAGGCCTTCAGGCTCTCGTAGCCGCCGATGCGCTCGCCGCCGATGAAGACCTGGGGCGTGGTCTCGACATCGTGCTCGCGCTGAAAGGCATCGGTTTCCTCGCGGCTCTCCAGCCGACGGTCGTCGACGTCGAAGCCCTTGCGTTCGAGCAGGTCCTTGGCCTTCAGCCCGTAGGGGCAGAGGTGGTCCTCCATCGCCATGCGGTAGAGCCTGGCGGTGGGTTTCGCGTTCGCTTGCTGCAATGCCATGACGCCGTCTCCTCGATCGCTCCTTCGTTACTTGCCGTCGATCTCGGGCGTCGCCTTCGGGCCGCCGTTGAGGTCGGCGATGAGCGCCTTCATCTCGTCGATCTCGAGCCTTTGCGCCTTGATGATCTCCTCGGCGAGCTTCTCGACGCGCGGGTCGGAGATCTCCGCGCGCTCGCTGGTCAGGATGGCGATCGAATGGTGCGGGATCATCGCTTTCATGTACGAGGTGTCCTGGACGGTCGTCTGACTGCGAAGGAGAAACAGGGACGCCGCAAACACGAGGCCGCCGCCCGCGAAGATGGCCAGGTTTGCGGCGCGGTTCTGGTACTTGCCCAACATGAACGCCAGCATGATGACGGCCATCGTGGCGCCCATGTAGAGCGCCATGTAGGATCGCGTCTCGCTGAAGAAGATGTGGTCCAGGGAGTAGGTGTTCAGATACATGAGCCCGAACATCGCGAGCGTCGATACGGCGATCATGGCGAGAAAGCGGATATAGGTCATTTATCCCTCTGATATTCCTCTGAATGGTCTGCCGACGGACTCGGGCCCGGATGCGCCTTTGGCGCGTTCGACCGACATCTTCGCTAACGCCTAAAGCGCAGCTTCGTTCCACGAAAAGGATGCGCCCAGGGGCCGAGGCGGCGCGCGGCGGCGGGTCGTGCCGACCGTGGTATTTCCTTTGAATGGTGTGGACGCCCCGGATAGGGTCGCACGGCCGAAGGGGGGACTGCGGGGCCGCTCGCGCGCGGACCTTCGGCGGGGGGCCGATCGTTGGGGGACAACCACGCGGGACACGAAGCGATGACGCTCGCCGCCTTGTCGCGACCCGGCCGGCGGGACCTGGTTCTGTTCCTGCACGGTCTCGGCTGCTCCAAGGAGATCTTCGCGCCCTTGTGGCGGGCGCCCGCGCTCGACGGCATGGCGCTGCTGGCCCCCGATCTGCCCGGCCATGGCGCCTCGCAGGGCCTGCCCCTGGACAGCGCGAGCATGGAGGGCATGGCGGAGGCGGTCCGCGACCTCTTGCGGCGGCGCGCCGGGGCCGGCGA
>JAWWCG010000570.1:0-3046 GCA_033720555.1 Kiloniellales bacterium
GCGCCCGGCGACACCCAGATGGCGGCCGCCGCCGCGGGCGAGGAGGCCGCGCCCGGCCCTGGCGTGCAGCGTCTCGGGATCGGCGGCTCGGCCTGGGCGGTCGAGGGGCTGGTGTCGGTCGGGCTCTCGGCGATCCAGGGCGAGGACTCGGCCCGGGTCTACGTCAACGGCGCGCCGCACACGCTCCAGCTGGACCGTGCCGTGCGGCTCCGCGACCTGCCCGACGAGGCCGGCGAGTGCACCGCGACGCTCAAGGCCATCCACGACCGGCAGGCCGACGTCGCCATCGACTGCCAGGGCTGAGGCGGCTGTCGGTCGCTCGGGGCGGCGGCGACGGCCGGAGCCGGTCCGCCGAGCCGCGGCGGGGACGGGGCGTGCGGGCCTGGCGGGCGTTAGGCTCTTCTGTTCGCCCCCGGCGGGCGGCCGCCATCGCGCCGGGGTCGGTAGGTACTCCGGGGCGTTCGACGCGCACGGCATATTCGACGCCCTGCTGGCCGTCGGCCCGGCGCCTGAGGGCCGCCTCAGGCCATTGGATGGAGCCGGCGGGGGTCAGTCCGAGTCTGACTGCACGTACGGGCGCATGAGTTCTGCCAGTGCTTCTTCGGAGAGCTCATTTCTTACGAGTGCCAGGACCCATTCGGCGAGTTCTTCGTCGTCTTGCAGTGTCCAGCAGTACCCGTTGGCCTCGAGAAACACGAGCGCCGCGACAGTAGCTGTGCGCTTGTTACCTTGCTCGAAGGCATGGTTCTTTGCGACGCCATAGAGGAGCGTCGTGGCCAGGCGGACGACATCCCTCTCCCCGCTCATCCCCCAGCGGTTTTGTGGACGCGTTACCGCGCTTTCCAGCAAGCCTTCATCGAGGAGCTGGTGTGGCTCACCCGTCTCGGCGACACGTTGCGCGTTTATTAGGATTAAGTTTTCGAGCGTGATCCAGCGCGGTTCACTTGGCAAGGAGGGCCAACGTCTTCGGAATCCGCCTTGCCACACTCAAGCAGAGTTGCTCGAACTCCTCGTGAGTGAGCTTCCGGGGCTTTGCCTCAAGGACTTCACGCGCAGCACCACGCGCACCGCGCTTGCGAGCGGTCACAGCCTTAAACTTCCTGAACTTAGCGAAGGCCATGGGGCAGACACACTTCCGAATTCTAGAAAGCAGGCTCGTATTGGATGCACAAACATTGAATTTCTAACATGAGCATGGTCCGATTGTCAATGCATCCAACCATCTAAACATATGATATAACTAGACAAATGCAACCTTAATAGGCTTCCGACCGCGTTTGACGAGACCGGAATCCCGTGACCAGAAGACCATGGATTCGCCATTTTGCGGCAGGACTTGGCAGGACTTGAGAGTTCTCGAACCTTTGCCCCCACGGCTCGCAAATGCGGTTTGCAAAGAGCAGGCTCAGCAGTTCGTGGAGGCTAACTGTTTGAAAAGGCTGGCGCGCCCGAGAGGATTCGAACCTCTGACCTTCGGCTCCGGAGGCCGACGCTCTATCCGGCTGAGCTACGGGCGCAACAGGGGCGGGACCTTATACCAAGTCCCGGGGATAATCACCCATTTCATCGGCGGGCGATTCGCCGAGCGGGCCATCGCCGGATGGGCAGCGGCCGCCCGGGCGCTTGATCGAGGGCGGCCATCGTAGGGAGCTCCGCGCAAAGCCGCCCCGGCCGCACGCGCACAAGCTCGCGACCGCTCGGCCGCCCTCGGCTCGGCCGCTCTCCGGGCAGCGGCGACTCGCGAGCGAGCGACGACTGCGGTCCGGGCGTCCGATCGGCTGCCTGATCTGCGTTCCCGCGCCATGGCCGCCCTGGAGCCGCCCCGTGGCTGCTCTGTGGCCGCCAAATAGCCACCCTGTGGGGGGCTGCCCAATGGCGCCCTCTGGCCGGCTTAGCGTCCGTTTGCGGGCGATACGCGCGCAAAGAGGCGATTCGGGGTCCAAATCGCCTCTTTGAGGCGCAATCTGCCGCTCAGTCGCGGTCGGCTAGGCGTTCCTTTGCGCCCAATCGCAGGAAAGGGCACTCGCAGCAGGTCAGGCCGCGCGCCAGAGATTCGTCTGCTTGCACTTGGAGCAGACTCGCTCGCCCGGCCAAGCGCTTTCAAAGGAATCTCGACACATCAGACACTTACGGACCTTCACCTCGTAGACCCGGTCGGGCTGAGGCTTCTGATTGTTTTCTTTGGACTTGCTCACGGTTAACTCCCTTATGCTGCAGCGCAGCATACTCATTAATCTTCACCAGTCAATCATTAAATGACCGTATTGCGACAGTTTGCGCCGCCTGGCGGACGGGCGGCCGGCTTTCATTCCTTGCCAGCGTCGAGCCTCTTGGCCAGAGTGAGGCCTCCGCGGCCCGACGCCGAGCAATAGGATCGATAGATGGCGATTCGCCAAGCAAAATTTGAGATCGGCCAGGTGGTTCACCACCGGTTCTTCGCGTTCCGCGGCGTGATCTTCGATGTCGATCCCGTGTTCAGCAGCACCGAGGAGTGGTGGCTGTCGATCCCGGAGGACATCCGTCCGGCCAAGGACCAGCCGTTCTATCACCTGCTCGCGGAGAACGAGGAGTCGAGCTACGTCGCCTATGTCTCGGAGCAGAATTTGCTGCCCGACGACAGCGGCCTGCCCGTCGGCCATCCCGAGGTGGACGTGCTGTTCGGCGAGATGCGCGACGGGCGCTACGTGATGCGCCAGATCCAAAGGAATTAAGCGCCGGGAACTTGACGCCGAGGCTCGAGCGCCGGCGGCGAGACGCCGGGCGGCGGCGAGGTGGTCCGAAACCGATACAGACCCGGTCCAGTTCCGGGCCAGTTTGGATCCAAATCCAGCCCAGATCCGACCCAAATCCGGCGGCGCGAGACCGTGGCCGCGCGGAACCCGTGAGATTCCGACGGTAGACTCCAACGGCGATATCCGGCGGCACCATCCGGCGGTCATCGTGCCGGCAGTCATCTTGCCGGCGCCTTGGGCGTCCGCGCCGGCTGGGCGCTGTCCTCTTAACAATACATTAACTATATTTAAAGCTCGCGAGCTCTTGCAATAAA
>JAWWCG010000571.1:0-3042 GCA_033720555.1 Kiloniellales bacterium
CATAGCCAAGGCGCCGCCCAGGCGGTACACCTAGGGGCGATCACGAAGGCGTGTCGAGGGTACCCCCATGTTCCAGGCGGATCTGTTGGCCGGCAAGAAGGTGCTGGTCACGGGCGGCGGCAGCGGCCTCGGCAAGTCCATGGGCCGGCGCTTCCTGGAGCTGGGCGCCGAGCTCGTCATCTGCGGCCGGCGCGAGGCGGTGCTGGAGGAGACGGCGGCGGACTTCGAGACGGCCTTTCCCGGCCGCGCCTCGTGGCACGCCTGCGACATCCGCGACGCCGAGGCCGTCGAAGCCCTGGTCGGCGAGAGCTGGCCGCTCGACGTGCTGGTCAACAACGCCGCCGGCAACTTCCTCGCCAAGAGCGAGACGCTCTCGCCCCGCGCGGTCGACGCGGTGGTGCGCATCGTCCTCAACGGCACCGCCAACGCGACCCTTGCCTGCGGCCGGCGCTGGCTCGCCGAGAGCCGGCCCGGGGAGCCGCGGGGCACGGTGCTCTCGATCGTCACCAGCTACGCCTGGACCGGCTCGCCCTACGTCCTGCCCTCGGCCATGGCCAAGGCCGGCGTGCTCGCCATGACCCGCAGCCTGGCGGTCGAGTGGGGCGGGCGCGGCGTCCGCCTGAACGCCATCGCGCCGGGGCCGTTCCCGACCGAGGGCGCGTGGCAGCGCCTGGTGCCGGACGAGGCGCTGGCGGCGGCCTGGCGCAAGAAGATCCCGCTCGCCCGCTTCGGCGAGCACGCCGAGCTCGCCGACCTCGCGGCCTATCTGATCGCCGACGGCTCGGCCTACGTGAACGGCGAGGTGGTGACCATCGACGGCGGCGAATGGCTCAAGGGCGCCGCCCAGTTCGCCCTCATGGAGCACCTGAGCGAGGACGACTGGGCCGCCATGCGCGGGCGGTGAGCCGCGGCGATTGCCGGGCGGCCCCGCCGGGACTAGTCTCGGACGATCAACCGGGACCATGCCATGCCTCTCGACGCCAAGCCCCGCCACGTCAAGCCCCTCGACGCCAAGCCCGAGACGGCCTACTCGGTCTGCCCGCACGACTGCCCGAGCGCCTGCGCGCTCTCGGTCGAGCGCCTGGCGCCGAACCGGATCGGCCGGGTCCACGGGCTCAAGACCCACCCCTACACCGACGGCGTGATCTGCGCCAAGGTGGCGCGCTACGCCGAGCGGGTGCACCATCCCGAGCGCCTGACCCAGCCCTTGCGCCGGGTCGGCGAGAAGGGCGGCGGCGACTTCCAGGCGATCTCCTGGGAGGCCGCCCTCGACGAGGTGGCCGAGGCCTTCACCCGGGCCGAGCAGCGCCACGGCGCCGAGGCGGTCTGGCCCTATTTCTACGCCGGCACCATGGGCCACGTGCAGCGCGACGGCATCGAGCGCCTGCGCCACGTCAAGGGCTATTCGCGCCAGTGGCAGACGATCTGCACCATGCTGGCGGAATCCGGCTGGCTCGCTGGGGTCGGCGCCAAGAAGGGGGTGGACGCGCGGGAGATCGAGCAGGCCGAGCTGGTGGTGGTCTGGGGCGGCAATCCGGTCAACACCCAGGTCAATGTCATGGCTTTGATCGCCAAGGCCCGCAAGGCGCGCGGCGCCAAGCTGGTGGTGGTCGACCCCTACCGCACCGGCACCGCCGAGCAGGCCGACCTGCATCTCGCCGTCAAGCCGGGCACCGACGGCGCGCTCGCCGCCGCCGTGATCCACGTGCTGCTCGCCGAGGGGCTGGCCGACCGCGACTATCTTGCCCGCCACACCGACTGGGACCGGGAGATCGAGGCCCATTTCGCCGCGACGACGCCCGACTGGGCGGCGGCGATCACCGGCCTGCCGGCGGCCGAGATCGAAGGCTTCGCGCGGCTCTACGCCAGCACCAAGCGCAGCTTCATCCGGGTCGGCTACGGCTTCTCGCGGGCGCGCAACGGCGCCGCCAACGTCCACGCCGTCTCCTGCCTGCCGGCGGTGAGCGGCGCCTGGCAGGTCGAGGGCGGCGGCGCGCTGTGGGGCAACGGCGCGATCTACCATCTCGACAAGACCCTGATCGAGGGCCTCGACGCGCGCGACCGCTCGGTGCGCAAGCTCGACCAGTCGCGCTTCGGCCCGGTGCTGACCGGCGACCGCCGCGACCTCGGCGACGGGCCGCCGGTGACCGCGCTCCTGGTCCAGAACACCAACCCCGCGGTGGTCTGCCCGGAGACCCGCAAGTGCCTGGAGGGGCTCGCCCGCGCCGACCTCTTCACCTGCGTCCACGAGCAGTTCATGACCGAGACGGCGGCGCTCGCCGACGTCGTGCTGCCGGCCACCACTTTCCTCGAGCACGACGACTACTACACCGCCAGCGGCCACACCTTCCTGCAGGCGGTGAGAGCGGTGATCGAGCCGCTGCCGGAGTGCCGCTCCAACCACGAGGTGATCTGCGCCCTGGCCAAGCGCCTGGGGGCCGAGCACCCGGGCTTCGAGATGACCGCCTGGGAGCTGGTCGAGGCGACCTTCGCCGCCTCCGGCCATCCGCCGCCCGAGGCGGTTTGGCAGGGCCGGGGCCACGACTGCGCCGAACCCTTCGCGGCGGCCCACTTCCTGACCGGCTTCCCGCAGCCCAACGCCCGCTTCCACTTCCGCGCCGACTGGGCGGCGGTGGGCCGCGACCACGCCGACATGCCGGCCCTGCCCGGGTTCTGGGCCGCCCACGACGCGGCCGACGCCGAGCACCCCTTCCGCCTGGTCACCGCGCCGGCTCGCTCCTACCTCAACACCTCCTTCACCGAGACCCCCGGCGCGCGCAAGCGCGAGGGGCGGCCCGAGGCGATGATCCATCCCGCGGCGCTCGACCGGCTCGGCGTCGCCGACGGCGCGCGGGTGCGCCTCGGCAATCGGCTCGGCTCGGTGGTGGTGCACGCCCGCGCCTTCGACGGCCTGCAGCCGGACGTGGCGGTGGTGGAATCGGTCTGGCCGAACGCCGCCTTCGAGGAGGGCCTCGGCATCAACACCCTGGTGAGCGCCGATCCCGGCGCGCCGCGCGGCGGCGCCGTGTTCCACGACACCGC
>JAWWCG010000572.1:0-3042 GCA_033720555.1 Kiloniellales bacterium
CATGCAGGGCCAAATCGCCCCGCCGCTCCAAGCTGTCCAATCCGGCCATCTCGAGACACTCCTGGCAATGACGTGCGAAGGCTGCACGCTACCCCAGGACTGCGGCAGCAAGAGGGCGAGCGCGGCCCAAGACTCGCCGCATCTCTTACCAAAGGGTTACCGAGATGCCGGAGCCTCCGGTCGATTGCGGCACAACCGCGCTCTCGAGCCCGCTCGCGCGTTCGATGTGGCGAATCTCACAGCGCGATGTCCAACTCGGGTCCATTCTGCGGCCAGCGCCTCGGCGTGAACCGGCAATACCCGGCTATACATTGCGTGCCGGAACGGCGAGTCTCCTCGCTGATGATCCGGAAATTGCACGCGGCGGAGACCCGGTCGATGAAGAAGTTTTCCGACGAAGAAGTAGCGTCAGCCACGAAGGAGCTGGCCAAGGTGCGTAAGCAGTGGCTGCGCCGGCCCGGCGTGACGGCGGTCGACGTCGGCTACAAGATGGTCGGCGGCCGGCTCCAGGACGAACTTGCGATTCGGGTTCACGTCAAGCGCAAGCGCCCGCGCGAGGAGTTGAGCGAGGACGAGGTCTTCCCCTCGCACCTCGGCCGTTTCGCCGTCGACGTGATCGAGGCCGACTACAAGCCGCAATCGCCCTAGGCGACGATCCGCCCCGATGGCTCCCCGAGCGGGCTTCGTATCCTCGAACGTCCCGATCAGGAGGTCATCATGGTCAAGAAAGCATCGTCCAAGCAAGTCGACGCGGCCATTGCCGAGCTGAACAAGGTCCGGAGCTCCTGGATGCGCCGGCCCGGCACGACCGCGGTCGACGTGGGCTACAAGATCCACGAGGGCAAGATCACGGATCAAATCGCCCTGCGGGTTCACGTGCAACGCAAGCTCGACGACAAGGTCGCCGAACGCGAAGGCATCCTCTTTACCTCGACCTCGAAGCCCAAGAAGCAGGGCGGCTTCGCCATCGACGTCATCGAAGCCGAGTACAGCCCGGCCGAGGTCCAGCCGGTCGAGATCGAGGCGATCGACCGCCGCGCGCGCACCGACCCCCTGGTCGGCGGCATCAGCGTGGGCAACCCGCGCATCACCGCGGGCACGCTGGGCGCCATCGTCTGGGACCGCGAGGACTGCACGGTCTGCATGCTGAGCAACTGGCACGTCCTCTGCGGCAGCCCGAGCTGCGCCGCCGGCGAGGCGATCTATCAGCCGGGCCGCGTGGACGGCGGCAGCGCGCCGGACACGGTGGCGACGCTCAAGCGCTTTCGGCTGGACACGCACAACGATTCGGCCTTGGCGGAGCTCAACGGCGCGCGCGGCCACTCGCGCGATATCGTCGGCTTGAGCCCCATCCCGGGGATCAGCGCGCCCGCGCTCGGCATGGAGGTGCGCAAGTCCGGACGCACCACGGGGCTCACGGAAGGGATCATCGACGGGGTCTCGATGTCGGTGTCGATCAACTACGACGGCGTCGTCAACACCTTCCAGGACCAGATCCACATCGTGCCGCGACCGCCCTGGCCGAGCGTGGACTACGAGGTCAGCCGCGGCGGCGATTCCGGATCGGTTTGGATCGACGAGGAGTCGGGCCGGGCCGTGGGCCTTCACTTCGCCGGCGAGAACGATCCCGCGCCGACCTCGGAGAACGCCATCGCCAACCAGATGGAGCACGTGGCGGCGGACCTAAACTTCTCGTTCACGCCGGTGTTCTGTCCGATCCGTCCGCCGCTCGACAACGACCGCCTGCGCCGGCTGCTTCGCGCGACCCTCTGCCGGCGCTACCCCTGGCTCTGCGAACCGCGGCCGGGCCCGTTCCCGGGGCCGTTTCCAGGCCCCTTCCCGGGGCCGGTGCCGGGCCCTGGACCGCTGCCGTTCGGCGGTCAGGCCGCCGGGACCTGCGGCTGCGGCGCGGGCATCGCTGGCGGCTGGGAAGCCTGGCAGCGGCTCTACGGGGCGGCGCCGCTCGACGACGTCCTGGACGAGATCGTCGCCGGCTGGCAGGCCGCGCAGTAGGCGATGCCATAACCGCACCGTCCGGCGGCGGCTTGGCGCCCGGCGGTCGCCTAGGCCTTGTGTCTTTCGGCCGGGCCGCCCTGGCGCTGAGGCCTCGGATCGGGCGTCCGATCCGGCGGGGGCCGATCTGGCGGGAGCTGATCTGGCGGGCGCGCGGCCTCCGGGTCGTCGAACAGGATGCGTTGCGCCGCGCCGTCGAGGTCGTCGTATTGGCCGCTCCTGATCGACCACAGGAAGGCCGCCAGCGCGAGCAGGCCGAGGAACAGGGCGGCCGGCAGCAGGTAGACCAGGATACTCATCGCCGCGCCTCCCGGTCGAGCGGCAGGTCGCGGCCCAAATTGAGCCGCAGGGCGTTGCCGATCACCACCAGCGAGGAGGCCGACATGGCGAGCGCCGCGATCAAGGGGGTCACTAGGCCCATGACCGCCAGCGGAACGGTCAGCACATTGTAGGCGAAGGCGAGGGCGAAGTTCTGCCGCACCAGGTTCTGCGCCGCCCGCGCCACCGTCAGGATCTCCAGCACCGGCGCCAGCCGCTCGCCCTGGAACACCGCGTCGGCGGAGGTCTGGGTGATGTCGGCGGCGCTCGACGGCGACAGCGACACGCTCGCCGCCGCCAGGGCGGGGGCGTCGTTGAGCCCGTCGCCCACCATGAGCACCGAGCGGCCGGCGCCGGTCAGCCGCTCGAGCCGCGCCACCTTGTCGGACGGGCTGCAGGCGGCGTGCCATGCCTCGATGCCGACGGCCCGCGCCGCGTCGGCCACCGCCGCCTCGCGGTCGCCGGAGAGCAGCTGCACCGCCAGGCCGCGCCGCTCGAGGGCGGCGACCACCTCGGCGGCGTCCGCCCGCAAGGGGTCGTCGAACTGAAACGCCTCGGTCGGCCGCCCCGGCGCCGCCAGCCACAGCTCCGGCCCCCGCGCCGCCTGGTCCTCGGGAACGCCGCACCAGCGCCGGCTGCCGAGGCGGACCTCGCCGGCGTCGGTCATGAGCGACAGGCCGCGGCCCGGCGTCTCGCGCACGCCCGGCGCGA
>JAWWCG010000573.1:0-3039 GCA_033720555.1 Kiloniellales bacterium
ACGCCATCTACGTCCAGCCGATCAACTACCCGACGGTGGCGCGCGGCACCGAGCGCCTGCGCCTCACCCCCTCGCCGCTCCACCGCGACGCCGACATGGACCGCCTGATCGACGCCCTCCTCGACGTCTGGGCGGAGCTCGGCCTCAAGCGCGCGGCGTGAGGCGGCGCGAGGCGGCGCGAGGTTAGGTATGGAACCGGGCGCGGTTTCACACTAGGTTAATAGGGGGCCGGTGAAGATCGAGGGCGCGCGAGACTGCGGCAATCCAAGTCCGTGGCAACCGAAGTCTGTGGCAACCCAAGTCCGCCGCAACCAGAGGCCTGAGACGTCATGTACCGTGACAACAGCCTGATCCCGAGCGAGGCGATCCGCCTCCTGGCGCTCGGCATCCTCGCCGGCGGCGAGAAGAGCTACGCCGCGCTGGCCGCCGAGGTGCGCCATTTCGTCAGCCACATCACCGGCCCGTCGCTGGAGCTGGTGGCGCCGCCCCTGGAGCTGCTGAAGGTCGAGGGGCTGGTCGAGGCCGGCGACGACCACGACGCGCCCGACTCCGAGCTGCTGGCGCTGACCGAGGCCGGCCGGGGCGAGCTTGCGAAGCTGCTCGCCGCCAACGTGCGCGCGCCGGTCAGCGACATCAACAAGCTGATCATCGCCCTCAAGCTGCGCTTCCTCCACCTGCTGCCGCCGGCCGAGCGCCGGGTCCAGGCGGAGACCCTGGTGGAGCTGAGCGAGCGCGAGCTGGCGCGCCTCACCGAGCTGCGCGCCCACCACGCCGGCGACGGCGGCACGCTCACCGCCTGGCTCGACCAGGAGCTGGTCCAGGTCGAGGCCCGCCTCGCCTTCTTCCGCGACCTGCTGGCCAAGCTCGACTGAGGCCACAACGCAGCGACAGCGCAGCCGCGGCACGGTCACAGCGCGGCCGAGGCCGGGGCGGACGCGGCAGACCCCGCGGCAGCCCCCACGGACACTGGTTCGGCGCCCTCTTTCGCGGACCCTCCTTCGGGCGCGCCCTTTTTCGCGCACGACCCCGGGAGTCCCGGCCCCTGGCGGACTCCGGCCGGCGGTCGACGCCCGACTGGTCCGGCCGGCCCGTCCGCTCGTGGCGCCGACTTAATCTAATGTACCACATTAGATTTCACAGCTTAGTAACTGTCTTTACTGTGTATTTTTGAAGATATTATCGGCCGAGCCTGACCGAACCCGCGTGAGGACTGCCGCCATGGGTCTTAGCCGTCTCGTTCGCTCCGCCGTTCTCGCCGCCCTCGCCGAGGCCCGGCCCTGCCGGTAGGGCCGCCCTTCCCCGTCTCTAAGCCGGCAGTTCGCCGATGGCGCGGAAGTGGGCGCGCAGCTTGGTGAGCGCCTTGTGGTGGGTCGAGCGCACGGTCTGGGGATCGACCTGCATGATCTCGGCGGCGTCGGCCACCTCCAGGTCGCGGGTGTAGAGCAGCTCGAGCACCAGCGCCTGGCGGGCGGAGAGCAGCCCCTCGGGGATCTTTATCTTCTCGAAGGCCGGGTCCTCAACGGCGAGGCTCGACTCGGGCGCGTCGTCGATCGCCACCTGGGCCATCTTGCGGCGGCGCAGGTGGTCGATCGCCGCGCTGGTGGCGACCACGGTGAGCCAGGTCGAGAGCCGCGCGCGCGCCGGGTCGTAGCTCTTCAAGAGGCGGTAGTCCGCCTTGCAGAGCCGCACGAAGACCTCCTGGACCACGTCCTCCACCTCCTCGGCGCGGCCGGCGGGGATCAGGCGGCGCTGCACCGCGGCGAAGACGACGCCGGAGAAGCGGGCGACGAAATCGGCCCAGGCGCCCGAGCCGCCGGCGCTGAGCGCGCGGACCAGCGCCAGGTCGTCGGCGTTCTTCTCGGCGTTCTTCGCGGCGTTCTTCGCGGCGTTCTTCTCGGCGGGCCCCGCGGCGGCCGCGGCGCCGTTGCGGCCGGGCGCCGCCTTCGCCCGGCGCCGCTTGGGCGCCCGGCGCTCGAGGCTGCCGATCAGGCCGTCCAGGCCGTCCAGGCCCAGGTCATCCAGGCCGAGGTCGTCCATCGCCAGGGGAATCAAGGGAGTCATGGGGTTCAGGGTGAGTGCGCGTGCCATGCTTCAGAACTCCTCCGGTGAGGGTCCGGCGACCTCGACCACCTTGTTCGATCTCCGCAGCTCGCTGACCGCCCGGTCGAAGAAACGGTCGAGCCGCGCCTGCATGTCCGGCGACAGGCGGATGATGCGCGAGCGCCGGTCGTGGGGGTTGTCGTCCTCCACCAGGAGCCCCTCGGCGAGCGCCGTCTCGAGGTAGCGCCCGGCGGTGTGGGCGCTCTTGATCCCGGTCATGCACTTCAGCGCCTCGGTCTTGGTGACCGGGCGCGCGCTCCGCCAGATGCTCTTGAAGAGGTCCCAGTACTGGGCGGAGTAGAAGGCCTCGCGCCCGCCGAAGACCTCCAGCCAGTGGACCGACATGCGCTCCATCAGATCGAGATACTCCCGGCGCTGCTGGTCGTTGTATTTCAGCGTCGCGGCCATGACGGGGTCCCACATCTCCTCTCGAAACCGCTCCCAGGCTAAGCGGGCCGCCTTATATTTGCAAGTATTTTTACATGCATATTTACATCTATAAATGAAGATATCTTCGATGCCCACGCGATCTCACGGAAGCCCGTCGCGAGATATATCTATTTATTATCAATATTATATATCCTTTCTCTAAGTTTCTACATCACATTTGCCATGGTAAATTTTACCCGTACTATTGCATTCACATTTGCGTGTATCGCGCCCGATCGCCCACGCCGGCGGGCCGGGCCCGGCGGCGACCCGGTCGCGATGATGGGTACGATGATGGGCGAGGTGGCGGGCGAGGTGGCGGGCGTGACGGCGGGCGAGATGGGGGCGCGATCGGGCGGCTAGGCCGGGGCCCGGCGCCGCGGCTATACTGCGCCGGCGCGCCGCGGCGCGAGAGGCGGACCGATGGGAGGCGAAGCGGCATGGCCGAAGACAGCACGACGTCCGGCGAGACGGCCGGCGAGATCCTCACGGTGCCGGCGCGCGGCGGCC
>JAWWCG010000574.1:0-3038 GCA_033720555.1 Kiloniellales bacterium
GCTGGTCTTGTGATAGACCACCCCGACCTCGTCGTCCCACAACGCGCACCACTCGCAAAGCGGCGCCTCGAACATCACCAGCTCCACGCTTTCGGCCGGCGCCGTCGCATAAGCCCAAAAACATAGGCCGGCAGCCAGGATTCGTCCGAGGCGCAGGCGGCGCAGGCCCCGCCGCCGGGCTCGGCGCCTGCCGCTCGACGCATCCTTTTGGCAGCGCGTCCCGCCCGGGCGCGGCGGACTCGTCAATTTACAATCCATGAATGTGATTGTGAGCCCAATGGGATGGCAAAATCAAGGCCCGGCTCGCCGACGCGGCGGGCGTCCGATGCGACGGGCCCCGGAGGGATCGATGGAAACGCCCTGCTCTAAGCGCAGCCGTCGAAGCCGTCGGCGGCCATCTTGGCCTCGTACGGCGCCGCCACCTCGGCACCCGGCGTCAGGCTGCCCTTGACCGAACCCCAGTCCTCCGGCTTGAGGACCACCAGCCAGCCCTCTCCGTAGGGGTCGGCGTTGGCCAGGTTGGGGGTCTCCACCATCTTCTCGTTGATCTCGATGACCTCACCGGCGGCAAGAGACTTGGCCGGCCCGACCCATTTGCCCGACTCGATCGTGGCGCAGGATTTCCCGGCCTTGACGCTGCGGCCCACCTTCTTGGGTGTGAAGGCCACCAATTGGCCGGCCATGGCGACAGCCACGGAGGTCATGCCCAGCTTGAGATTTCCATCCGCGACTTCCTGAAACCAGATGTGATTCTCCACGTCGTAGAGCAGCTCGTCTGGAAACTGGCAACCACGCACCACCGGCATCGGTTTTCTCCCTGGATAAGGTGCTCGAGCGTCTTGGCGTCGCCTATCTCGAGGCCTGGCGAAGCGTCCTGGAGGAGCAGCAGAATTCCCCCAAGCCCTCCACCTCCATTTTTCCGGACACGAAGAGATAGAGATGCTTTGCCACCAGCACGGCCATGGCGGCGGTCACGGCTGCCTTCGCCGGGTCCGGCTCGGCCATGACGAGGTTGTAGCGGTAGACCAGCTCGCGGCAGGTTTCGCGGCAGGCGTTGAAACTGGGCGCACCCTTGGCGCCCTGGCGGTGCAAGGCCAGCAGGCGAAAGCCTTCGCGCCGGTCCTGGGTCGGCGTCTCGCCCCGTGCGACGATCCAGTGCTCGAGCACCTCTTCGCCCAGCCGAAGCAGCTCGGCGACCGTCTCCTTGCCGTGGCTGCCGCCCGAAAGCAGTTGCTCCAGGCGGCCTTCGATCTCGTCGAGCGGTGTCATGCCAGCGCCTTTTCCTTCAAGAGCGACATCGGGTCGGAGATGTTCTCCTGGACGCCCACTTTGCGTGGCGTGAGCCCCAGGGCCAGACCCAATAGCTGGGTGAAATAGAGGATCTTCACGCCGGTGCGCTCGCCGAACACCTTCTCGGCCCGAATCTGGTGCATCTCCAGCCCCGAGTGACACGTCGGGCACTCCGTCGCGATCACGTCGGCCCCGGCCATTTCGGCGGCCCTCAGAATATTGAGCACCAGTTTGGTGGAGGTGTCGGAATCGGACAGGGTGTGGGCGCCGCCGCAGCAGGCGGTCTTGAGGGGGAACGCGACGATCTCGGCGCCGGCGGCGGCCAGGATATCGTCCATGAAATGGGGCTCCGAGGTGGATTCGCTGTCCCCGCCCCGGTCCTTTTCCGGGAAGATGTGCCGCGGCCGGGTGTACATACAGCCGTAGTAGTTGGCGACCTTGAGGCCCGCCAGGCTGTTCTTGACGCGGGCGCGGATGCCGTCCTCGCCGATCGCGTCCTTGATCCAGTCGAGGGCGTGGATCGTCTCGATCTGGCCGGCCTCGTAGGTCGTGTGGCCGGCCTTGTCGGACAGGCGCTTCGCCACTGCGCGGGAGTCCGGGTCGTGGCTTAGGTCGTACTCCGCCTTCTTGAGGTTGTGGTAGCAGCCGTTGCAGGGGGCCATGACGGTGTCGAAGCCCATGTCGTGGGCGGCGATCGACATGACCCGAGAGGAGAGATAGGTCTGGAGCTTGGGGTCGATGTTCTTGACCTCCATGGCTCCGCAGCAGTTCCAGTTCTTCACCTCCACCAGGTCGAGGCCGAGCGCCTTGCCGACGGCCTTGGTGGAGCGGTTGTAAGCGTGGCCCGATCCCTCGAGCGCGCAGCCGGGATAGTAGGCCACCTTGCGGTACTTCTGATCCATCGGACCGCCTCCTCTACTCGGCCGCTTCCGAAAACTCGGCCTTCGTCGGCTCCGTCTTGCCGGCCAGCCCAAGGGCCTGCCGCTGACGCGCCTCCTCTTCCGCGACGTAGTCCTGGATCGCCGCGCGAGCCGGCCCCCAGGAGCGGGTGCGCGGCCGCACCAGGCTCGCCAGGCCCATGCGCGCCAGCAGGGTAACGGGCAGGTTGCGAAGCAGGCGCTTGACCATCTCGACCAGCCAGTCCTGCAGAAGCGGCTGGCCGGTCCGGCGGAAGAAGTCGCGGAGGATGCGCCCCTCCTCGATCTTGCCGGTCTCGATCACCTGTTCGGAAAAGATCGCGTCGAAATGGCTAGACGGCGAGGTCGCCTGGTGGCCTTTCAGCTCCAGCCAATGGGCCATGGCCTTCATGACGCCCTCGGGCTCGACGTCGCGCGGACAGACATAGGTGCACTTGTGGCAGGAGACGCACTGCCAAATGATCTCCTTGTCGCGCAGCAGCTCCGCCTCCATCCCCACGCGCACCAGATAGATCCAGAAGCGGGGATTGAAGTCAGGGTTGACGGCGTTCACTGTGCACGTGTTGGTGCAGGAGCCGCACTGCCAGCAGCGATGGATGTGCTGGCCGCCGGGAAGGGCCGCGATCTCGTCCTCGAGCGCTTCGTTGTAGTCGGTGACCACGCGCGGCGAAATGAAGGTGCTCCAGTGACCCGACACGTCGACCTCGTCGAGCACCAGCCCTTCGTGAGTTTCGAGGTTTTCCGGGCGGATCAGCGATTTCTCGTGAATCGGCATCAGGCTTTCCCCTCGACCAGGTCAAGCAGCTGCGCCTCGCTCAGACGGGTCGATCC
>JAWWCG010000575.1:0-3035 GCA_033720555.1 Kiloniellales bacterium
CGCGCGCACGTCCTCGAGCCGCAGGCGATCCAGGTCGCTCGCCTCCTCGATGGCGTCGAGGCGCGGCCCCCGTCCCTCCTCGAACCACACCTTCTGACCCAAGGCGTAGGGCACCACCAGGATGTCCGAGAACAGGATCGCGGCATCGAAGCCGTAGCGCCGGATGGGCTGCAAGGTCGCTTCGACCGCGAGCTCCGGGGTGAAGCAAAACTCGAGGAAGCTGCCGGCGGTGCGGCGCAGGGCGAGATACTCCGGAAGATATCGCCCGGCCTGGCGCATGAGCCAGATCGGCGGCGGCTCGACGCGCCGACCGGCAAGCGCCTGCAAGAGCGTTTTTGTCGGCTGGTCCACTGCCAAGGGGTCTCCTCTGACGGGCCGGGCCTGGTCGGGAGTTTTCCTATCCATTCATCAGTTCTTATAGAATCTTAGAATCTTGATTGTTGTGGTTGGGGCTGTGCAAAGCGGGATTGCAAGGATATCCGGCGAACGATCCCCGCTCGGGGGACGACAGACCTTAAACCGTGACGCGGGATCCTTGAAAGGTGAGATCTGGGGATCCTTTCGGCAAGCCCGTGATTCGCCTCGCGACTTTAGCGCTCGACGCCGGGAGACTCCGAGGGACGAATCGGGACCATGCGAAACGGTGCGCCCCATTCACCGGCGCCGCTCGGGCTGTGCGAAAGCACGTACGGCGAATCCGGCAAGGGTGGAGGCTTTGCGCTGATGTATAATCGAGGGGTGAGTTTTCCTCGGGTCTCACCCATACTCAACAGCCCTCAGGCAACGAAGAGAACGAGGAGTCAGTCCGATCATGTCGGTTTGTCACATGCATCTGGTCTCCGATGCGACTGGCGAGACGGTCAGTTCCGTGGCCCGGGCCTGCCTTGTCCAGTTCGAAGGCATCGAGCCGGTCGAACACACCTGGATGCTGATTCGCACCAAGGGCCAGATCGAGAAGGCGCTCAAGGGAATCGAGGCCGACCCGGGACCGGTTCTCTTCACCCTCGTCAACCGCGAACTCCGCGCCGCCCTGATCGACGGCTGCCGGGCCATCGGCGTTCCCTGCATCCCGGTCATCGACCCGATCATGCACGCCCTGGCGTCCCATCTGAACCTGGAGATTCGCGGCCTGCCCGGCCTTCAGCATGTGCTCGACTCGGACTATTACTATCGCATCGACGCCATGAATTTCGCGCTGTCCAGCGACGACGGCCAGAATGGCGCCAACCTGAACGAGGCGGACATCGTGCTCCTCGGCGTGTCGCGGACCTCCAAGACGCCGACCTGCATTTATCTGGCCAACCGGGGCATCAAGGCCGCCAACGTGCCCGTCGTGCCGGGCGTCCCGCTGCCTCCGGAGGTCTTCTCGGCGACCCGGCCGCTCATCGTCGGCCTGACCAAGGATCCGGCGCGCCTGGTGCAGGTCCGCCGCAACCGCCTGAGGATGATCTCGCACGGCAGCGAGGATACCGACTACACCGACCTCGAGAGCGTGCGCCACGAAGTCAACTTCGCGCGTAAGTTGTTCACCAAGTACGGCTGGCTGGTGATCGACGTGACCCGGCGCTCGATCGAAGAGACGGCCGCCACCATCCTCACCCACTATGCGCGCCACAAGGGCCGTGGCGAAGATGTCCTCGTCGGCGAGTGACGCCGGGCTTTCGACGGTCGTCGGCGAACCCAGGCCGGGCGCGCCCGATTTGATCCTGGCGTCCGCTAGCCCGTCGCGTGCCGCCGTCCTGCGCCAAGCCGGGCTGACGGCGCTGAGCGAGCCCGCGCAGGTCGACGAGGCGGAGATCAAGGCGGCCTTGCGCGCCGAGGGCGCCGGGGCGCACGACGTCGCCGAAGCGCTCGCCGAACTGAAGGCGCAGAGAATCTCCCGGCGTCGTTCGGGCGCCTTCGTCATCGGCGCCGATCAGATGCTCGAGTGCGAGGGGATCTGGCTCGACAAGCCGGCCGACGTCGACCAGGCGGCGGCGCACCTTCGCTTCCTGAGCGCCAAGACCCACAACCTGGTCTCGGCGGTCTGCGTCGTCCACGACGGCACGCGCCTCTGGCATCACGTCGCCGCGGCCAGCTTGACCATGCGACCGCTCAGCGAGGACTTCATCGCGGCCTATCTGGGCGCCGTCGGCGCCGCCGCCCTGACCTCAGTCGGCGCCTATCAACTGGAGGGGCTCGGCGCCCAGCTCTTCGCCCGGGTCGAGGGCGACTACTTCTCGATCCTCGGCCTGCCCCTGCTGCCGCTCATGGATTTCCTGCGCAACCATGGAGTGATCGCGGCGTGATCCCGAGCGGTCAAGCGCGACTCGCCGGAGTCATGGGGTGGCCGATCCGCCATTCGCTGTCGCCGCGTTTGCACGGCTACTGGCTGGAACATCACGGCGTCGACGGCGCCTATCTGCCGCTCGCGGTCGCGCCGGACGACTTGGCCGCGGCCTTGTCGGCCCTGCCGGTACTGGGGTTCCGGGGCGTCAACCTGACGGTCCCGCACAAGGAGCGGGCGCTCGGCCTGTGCCATGAGGTGGACGATCTGGCCCGGCGCATCGGCGCGGTCAATACGGTCGTCGTTCGCGAGCGCGAGCTGTTCGGCAGCAACAGCGACGCCTTCGGGTTCCTGGAGAACCTGCGGCAGGGCGCGCCGGACTGGCGGGCGGAGGCCGCGCCCGCGGTGGTGGTGGGCGCCGGCGGCGCCGCGCGCGCGGTCGTCGTCGCGCTGATCGACGCCGGCGCGCCGGAGGTGCGGATCGTCAATCGGACGCGCGAGCGCGCCGCCGCGCTGGCCGCCGCGCTGGGCGGTTCTCTCTCGGTGCGGGACTGGGACGAGCGCGACGCGGCACTGCGAGATGCCGGCCTGCTGGTCAACGCCACCACCCTGGGGATGGAAGGTCAGCCGCCGCTCGAGCTGGACCTCGGCGCGCTGCCGCCGGACGCTTTGGTCACCGACCTCGTCTATTCGCCGCTCGTCACGCCCTTGCTGGCGGCGGCCGCCGCCCGCGGCAACCCCCTGGTCGACGGTCTCGGCATGCTGTTGC
>JAWWCG010000576.1:0-3034 GCA_033720555.1 Kiloniellales bacterium
CCCCGGACGGCGCCCTCCGCCGCGCCCTCCGCAGCACCCGCCGCCCGCTCGCGCATGGCGCCTAGTAAACCCGTTGAATGCAGAATTCGACCACGTCGATCATGGCGCGACGGTAGGGGCTGTCCTCGAACGCCGCCAGGGCGCCGATCGCCTCCTCGCCGTAGTCGCGCGCCCGCACCAGACTGTCCTCGAGCGCCCGGTGCCGATCCATCAAGCGCAGGGCCCGAGCCAAGTCCGCCTCGCTTTGCTCCAGATCCTCCAGGCAGCGCCGCCAGAAGCGGCGCTCCTCCTCGCTGCCGCGGGCGAAGGCCAAGACCACCGGAAGGGTGATCTTACCTTCGCGGAAGTCGTCGCCGATGGTCTTGCCCAGTTCGGCCTGGCGCGCGGAATAGTCGAGCACGTCGTCGACCAACTGAAAGGCGATGCCGAAGCTGCGCCCGTAACGCCCCAGCGCCTCCTGCTCGGCGTGCGGACGCTCGGCGACCACCGCGCCGATGCGGCAGGCCGCGTCGAACAGGGGCGCGGTCTTCTCGCTGATCACCCGCACGTAGTCGCGCTCGCTGGTCTCCGTATCGTTGGCGGTGACCAACTGCGCCACCTCGCCCTGGGCGATCTCGGCCGACGCATCGGACAGGATCCTGAGCACGTCGAGCGAGCCGTCCTCGACCATCACCTGGAAGGCGCGGCTGAACAGGAAATCGCCGACCAGCACGCTCGGCTTGTTGCCCCACAGCGAGTTCGCCGTCTGCAGGCCGCGGCGCAGGCGACTGTCGTCGACCACGTCGTCGTGCAGCAGCGTCGCGGTGTGGATGAACTCGACGCAAGCCGCGAGCGCCATGTGACGCTCGCCCTGATAGCCGCAGAGCCGGGCCGAGGCGAGCGTCAGCATGGGGCGCAGGCGCTTGCCCCCGGCGGCGATGACGTGGCCGGCCAACTGCGGGATCAGCGGCACCTCGGACTGCATGCGCTCGAGGATGATCGCGTTGACGGACTTCAGATCCTCGCGGGTAAGCGCAGTCAAATCGGCCAGCCCGTTGGGCACCGAACGCTCCGACACGGGTTTTACATCGGCGATCGCCAAAAAACCGCCCCCTCTTTCTCGACCCCGGCCTCGATAACGGCCCCCCTAGCCCCGCGAGTATAGCGCCAAAATCCTGTTTTGGCTTGGAATAGTGGGCCAGAGCTTGGCAGCATAGGGGGCGGAGGCCCGGCGTCAAGGCCCCGGCGCGGCCGGACGCCGGAGCGGCCGCGCCCATTTTGGCGACCGCGAGGGCGGAGATGAAGGAGCTGATCAGAACTAACGACTTGGTGAAGCTGAGCTGGCTGACGGCCGTGCTCGCCGACGCCGGGATCGAGGCCCTTGTGCTCGACACCCATACCAGCGTGCTCGAGGGCTCGGCGCTCGCCATTCCGCGCCGGCTCGCGGTGATCGACGAGGACTACCCGCGCGCCCGCCAGATCCTCGCCGAGGCCGGCGAGGAGCTGCCGGAGTGAGCCGGGGAGCCGCCGGCGAGACGGCCCGCGCGGCCGGCCCGGCCACGACCGAGGACCGGCTGCTGAACGGCCGGGTCCGCCTGCGCCAGCCGGCCAGCGGCTATCGCGTGGCGATCGACCCGGTCCTGCTCGCCGCCGCGGTGCCCGCGCGCGCCTCTTCCCCGGACGGTCCTACGAGGGTGCTCGACCTCGGCTGCGGCGTCGGCGCGGCCGCGCTTTGCGTGCTGGCGCGTCTGCCGGACGCGACGGTCACCGGCCTCGAGCTGCAGGGCGAGCTGGCGGCCCTGGCGCGCGACAACGCGGCGCTCAACGGCTGGAGCGACCGCTTCACGGTGGTCGAAGGCGACATCGCCGGCGGTGCCGGCCGTGCCGGCCGCGACGGCGGCGACGGCTTCGACGAGGTGCTGTGCAACCCGCCGCACCAGCCGGCGCATATGGTCGCCGCGCCCGATCCCGCCAAAGCGCTCGCCACGCGCGAAGCCGAGCGGAGCCTGGGCGACTGGGTCGACGCCGCGCTCGCCCGCCTCAAGCCCAGGGGCTGGGCCACCTTCCTGCACCGCGCCGACCGCCTCGACGCGCTGCTGGCCGCCCTCGCCGGGCGCGCGGGGGGCGCGATCGTCTTTCCGCTCTGGCCCAAACCCGGGCGTGCCGCGCGGCGGGTCCTGGTCCGCGCCCGCAAGGGCGCGCGCGCCCCGCTCACCCTGAGCACCGGACTGGTCCTGCACGCCGAGGACGGCGAATTTACCGCAGCGGCCCAGCGGGTGCTGCGCGACGGCGCCGGCCTCGACCTCTGAACGACCGTTGGCAAGCCGCGGGCAAGTTCCTACATTGGCCGGTCATGGATCCTTATTCGCTGCTGAAGTATTTGCCGCTGCGCCGGTTCCAGGAGCCGCCGCCGGTGGTGAGCGTGCTCCGCTTGGCCGGCGTGATCGGCGGCCTCGGCCGCTTCCGCCGCGGCCTCAGCCTGGGCTCCCAGGCGCAGCTGATCGACCGCGCCTTCAAGGCGCCGCGCCTGGGCGCGGTGGCCCTCGCCATCAACTCGCCGGGCGGCTCGCCGGTGCAGTCGGCCCTGATCGCCGAGCGCATCCGCGCCCTGGCGAGCGAGAAGGAGGTGCCGGTCATCGCCTTCACCGAGGACGTGGCGGCCTCCGGCGGCTACTGGCTCGCCTGCGCCGCGGACGAGATCTACGCGCACGAGTCCTCGATCATCGGCTCGATCGGCGTGATCAGTGCCAGTTTCGGGTTTCCCGACCTCTTGTCCCGGATCGGCGTCGAGCGCCGGATCCACACTGCCGGCGAGCGCAAGTCGATGCTGGACCCGTTCCAGGCCGAGCAGCCGGAGGACGTCGACCGCCTGAAGGCGATCCAGACGGACATTCACGGCGGCTTCAAGGACTATGTCCGCGCGCGCCGGGGCGAGCGGCTCAAGGGCGAGGAGTCCGACCTGTTCAGCGGCGAGTTCTGGACCGGCCGGCGCGCCCTGGAGCTGGGGCTGGTGGACGGCCTCGGCGACCTGCGCCAGGTCATGCGCGCGCGCTTC
>JAWWCG010000577.1:0-3033 GCA_033720555.1 Kiloniellales bacterium
CGAGAGCGGCCTCTACCAGCTCTCGCGATATGAGCGCACCATCACCCCGGCCGGCGTCATGGACCTGAAATTCACCCGGACCCGCGATGGCGTGACCGTGCGCCGCGTCTCCGGCAGCCTGATGCCGGTCGCCGAGTGAGCGCCTCCCGCCTCACCCGATTGTGAAGCCGGCCGCGTTGCCCGCCGCGCCGCCGCTCCCTAGGTGCGAGAAAAGATAACCGGCGTGAGGAGTTCGACCGGCGGCCGCCTCCAGGCGAATGGGGGCGAAGATGCCGAATCGGAGCGGATCGATATCGTCCACACGATCGCCGCGCGGGACGTGGCACGGAATTTGCCGCGATATCGGGAACCAAGCCCGGCCTGAACGGTTAACGATTCAAGGTGGAGTCCAAAGTCCCGCCGTGGCGCCGAGCGATGGGTGCGCCTGACGGTGGCGGGCCCGAACACGGCGCGCGCGACACCAGCCGTGCCGCACGGGGCGTCGTCATCGGCGCGGCCTTGGGCAGTATTTTCTGGATCGCGTTGTTATCGGCGTTTCTTTAAGCCAGATCTGAACGTGCCTGCGCCATGACGAAACTGATCTGCTTCTTCGCCCGGCTCTGGCGGACCAAGGACGGGGCCGCCATGGCCGAATATGCGCTGATCGCGGCGATCATCTGCTGCGGCATCGCGCTCGGGGCGGTCAAGTTGTCCGGATCGCTCGATCGCTCGGTGGTCGGCGCGTCCGCCTGCGTCGAGCGGCCCGCGAGCTGCCAGGACGCCGTCTAGGCACCCTGGGCGGCGCCCGCGCCGGTCCGCAGCCGCTCAGAGCGGCCGCTCAGAACAGACGGCCGAAAAGGCTGTGCACATGACGCCACAGGAACTCCAGCAATGCGAGCGGCCAGAGCAGGCCGTCCAGAACGATCTCGACGGGATTGGCGCTTGGATGCATCCCCGCCACGACGCCGGCGATGGCGACATAGGCGACCGCCGCGATGATCATGACCTCCGAACGCATGAGCCCCCCGCCGGCATAAGCTTTTAGACCGCACCGGCCCCGCGCACCGGGCCTCCGGTCCGCCGCGCAGCCGTCGACCCTCGAGCCGTTGCGAATTGTGACGCCCATCCCGCGCCGCGCGGCGGTCCGTTCGACACGATGCGCCAAGCATAGCATCTCGGGCGTAACGGGCGGGCGTGACCGGCGCGCGTTTCGGGCGCGCCGCCGGCGCGGATTACCCGATCTTAACCTCTGGCGCTCATGCTTGGCGGTTCCCTGACCGACGGAGCCGATCGAATGGGCGTCACCAAGTCATCGCCCGCCGAGCAAGACCTGCTTTCCTACGCCTCGCCGAAAAGCCAAGCGCCGGCGAAGCGCGACGGGCCCGGCATGGCCGAGCTGTTCGACGAGAGCGATCCGATCGGCGCGGCGAAAGGCACCGCGCTCGGCGTGATCCTCGGCGCCCTGCTGTGGGCCGTGATCTTCTGGGCGATTCTGTAACGCGAGCTGGCGTATCGGCGGGCGGGGGTGTGGGCTGGTTCCGTGAGAACGGAAAACTCTCTAGACCGCATCGCCCTCGGCGGCCGGGTAGTTGAGCTCGATCGTCACGCCGTCGGGATCCTGCACGAAGACCTGGTGCAGCCCCTGCCCCGGCACCTTGCGGTGGCGACGGGCGATGCCGTGGCGATCGAGGCGCGCCACCATGTCAGCGAGTCCGCTCGCCTCGAAGGCGACATGATCGATCGCTCCGGTGGCCGAGCCCGCGTCCGTCCCAGCGTCCGTGCCCGCCCCTGGCCCGGCGCCCGCGCCGCCTTTCGCCGCCAAATGCACGACCGCCCGCTCGCCGAGATAGAGCCAGTAGCCGGGAAACTGGAACGGCGGGCGCGGGCCGACGCTCAGCCCCAGCACGTCGACGTAGAAGTCGCGGGTCGCCTCAAGGTCGCGCGCGAGTATGAGAAAGTGATTGAGGTTCCTGAGAGGCACCGGCCGCCGCCCTCACGCCGCCCTCACGCCGCTGGCGCGCCTAGCCGACAGACCGATGGCGACGCTCGCATCGACTCGCCGGCGCGCCGGCGCTCACTGCTGGCCGGTCGGATCGGACCAGTCCTGGGCCTTGGGCTCGGCCCAGCTTCCGCCCTCGCGGCTCTGCGACGCCGAGGGTTCGCTCGGCTCGCTGGACGGATCGCCGGGCGGCGTCCCGGCGGGGCTCAGTTCGTCGTCGAAGCGGAACTCTCCGGTCTCCTGATTGACCCGGACCCGGCTGGCGGCGCCGTTCTGCTGCTGCGCTGAATCGATGATCTCCTGCGGCGCCCGCACCAAACGCGGCTTGTAGTCGCCGATCATCATGGCCATGTCGCCGGGCGCCATGGGCTCGTCGGAATCCTTCTGAACGATCACCTTGGGCCGGCCGTCGACGTCGACGACGTAGCGGGTCGCCGTCGTGTCGGTGGCTTGCTGCTCGACGGCGTAGCCGATCAGGCCGCCCAGGACCGCGAGCGCGACGATGGCGGAATCGCCGCCGACCCGAGAGCCGATGAAGCCGCCGGAGGCCGCGCCCAGGCCGCCGCCGACGATGCCCGGCGTCTCCGGATCGACCGTGACCTGCTCGGCGTGCAGGACCTTCACCAGCTTGTAGTCCTCCAGCCGGTTCATGTCCTCCGGCGTGTAAACGGCGGACTCCTCGACGCTGGCGCAGCCCGCGAGCAGGGCCAAAGCCAAACCGCCAGCTATCAGCCTCTGGGTCATGTCGTCGCCTCCTCCTCGCGCCGGCCTGCGCGACCCCGCGTGGGCCAGCGGGTCCTCTTATCATAGCCTACCAAGTAGTACGCGTCACTCGCCGGCGATATCCTTGATCTGGCTCAAAAAAATCGCACTTTCGCGGCACCGGCCGCCGGCGGGACCTGCCGCTGGCGGGACCTGCCGCAGCCGGGGCCCGGCGAGCCGCGCCATCGGCGGGTCAATCCTTGGCCGGCGGCGGCCAGGCCCACAGCCTGATCGGCCGGTCGCGGCCGCGCAACTGCTGGTCGGGCAGCGCCACGAAGGCCGCGAGGGCGGCC
>JAWWCG010000578.1:0-3031 GCA_033720555.1 Kiloniellales bacterium
CCGGGCCGCTGCCGCGGCGGGCCGTTGCGGCCGGCGGCGGTGCTGGCGGCGCCTCAGCCGCGTCGCGCGCCTCGTGCGCCGCCGCGTCTTCCGGCTCGCCATCCCCGGCACCTGGGCCGTCGGCCGCCGCCGCTGCGGCGACTGGCTCTGTGGGCTCCGCCGGCGTTGGCGCGCCGGCCTCCCCGACGGTCTCGGGCGGGCCTTCCGCGCTCGCCGCGAGGTCAGCCTCGTCGAGCGCAAGGCCATGCGTCGCGGCGGCGGCCCGGATCTCCTGGTGCCGGCTCTCCGGGATGACGCCGCGTTCCTTCCAGCCTTGCACCGTGCTGACCGGCACGCTGAGCTTGCTGGCCATCGGGCGAATGCCGCCGAAGGCCCCGATGACCCGCAGGGCCGGCGGCGTGTCGGCGCCCGGCGGCGATTCGTTCGCCTCGCCCGGACGGTCTTCGACCTGCTTCGTCTCGTCCCCCATCGCCTCCTCCCATCCCCGTCAGTTCCCCGTCAGTCCCCCGGCCCGTCGCGAGCCAACAAACTGTCCAACAACGCCGCTTGTGTCGGCTGCGCCGCGATCAGAAGGGCGCGCCATGGGAGCCGCTTGATCTCGTCGGCCACCGCGGCGCTGAGGCAGACCGCGGAAATGCGGCCGCAAACAGCCGAAAGCTGGTTCTCCTCTATTAGCCTAACAAAGGTTCTACCCGTTCGTGGAGAGAAAAAAACCGCAGCGTCGATGCGGCCCTCCGCGAGCGCCGCGGCGGTCGTCGCGGAAAAGGCCCGGCTCGGCACGGCGTCATAGAGGGCGATTCGCCTGATTTCGAAGCCGGCGGCCGCGAGCCGGCCCTTCAGATCGCCGGCCGTCCGGCTGGCCGCAGGGTGCACCAGCGGCCCGTCGCCCGGCGCCACCCGGGATTCGATCAGGCCGACCAAGGCGTCGACGTCGCCGTCGGCGCTCTCGACCGCGGCGAAGCCGGCCGCCCGGGCCGCCGCCGCGGTGGCGTCGCCGACGGCGTAGACCGGAAGGTCGCGTCGCGCGGTGCGTTCGGCGAGGATCCGCGCGCCGTTGGCGCTGGTCAGGACGAGCGCCTGGACGCCGGTCAGGTCGACGACGGCCTCCGGCCGCGCGACGATGGCGAGCAGCGGCTCGACCACCGTCGTGTGCCCGAGGGCGGCGAGCTGCGCCGCGATCGGCGCCGCGTCGGCCTCGGGCCGGGTGACGAGAACCTTCATCGGTTTCCGGCGACGGCGCCCTCGGCGAGAGCCGCCATGAAGGCGTCGCCGGCGAGTTGCCGCAGCTCGTGGCCGACCACGCGTCCCAGCGCCGCCGCGGCGGCGGTGTCGGCCGCCGGCCCGGCGCAGTCGCTGCGGTAGACCTCGCGGCCGTCGGGCGCCGCCACCAGCGCCCGCACGCGAAGCACGTCGGCGTCGTCCGCCGGTTCGGCCAGGGCGGCGATGGGGGTGCGGCAGGAGCCGTCGAGCACCTCCAGGCAGGCGCGCTCGGCTGCGACCCGGCGCGACGAGACCGCGTGGTCGACCGCGCGGACCAGGTCCTGCACCCGGCGGTCGTCGCACCGCACCTCGAGGCCGACGGCGCCCTGGCCGGCCGCCGGCAGGATGTCCTCGGGGTCGAGCGCCGCCTGCGCCTCCTCGCTCCGCCCGAGGCGTCTCAGGCCGGCGACCGCCAGCATGGTGGCGTCGACCTCGCCCTTGGCCAGTTTGCCGATCCGGGTGTCCACGTTGCCCCGCAGCAGCACGCACGAGAGGTCGGGGCGCAGCGCCAGGACCTGGGCCTGGCGGCGCAGGCTCGCCGTGCCGAAGACGGCGCCGCGCGGCAGATCCGCCAGCCGCCGGCCGTGCGGCGACAGGAAGGCGTCGCGCGGGTCCTCGCGCGGCAGCACGGCGGCGATCTCCAGTCCCTCGGGCAGCCAGGTCGGCACGTCCTTCATGGAATGGACCGCGATGTCGATCCGGCCGTCGGCGAGCGCCGCCTCGATCTCCTTGGTGAAAAGGCCCTTGCCGCCGAGCTCCGCGAGCGGCCGGTCGCGCACGCGGTCGCCGGTGGTCTTGATGACCACGATCTCGCAGGCCTCCGGCGCCTCGAGCTCCGGATGGGCGGCGGCGAGCCGGGCGCGGGTTTCGCGCGCCTGGGCCAAGGCCAGGGGACTGCCGCGTGTGCCAATGCGTAGAACGGGACCGGTCATGGCCCATGTTTAGGCCGCGGGCCGCGGCGAGGAAAGGCCCAAAGAACGGCCGAAGAAAGGCCCAAAGAAAGACCCGGGGACGAGCTTGCGCTCCCTGGTCAGCGCCGCGGCGCGGCGCTAGGTTAGCGCCCATGATCGTACTGGGCATCGAGACATCCTGCGACGAAACGGCGGCGGCCGTGGTCGACGAGGCGCGACGGATCCGTGCGAACCTGGTGCTCTCGCAGCTCGACGAGCACCGGCCGTACGGCGGCGTGGTGCCGGAGATCGCCGCCCGCAGCCATCTCGACCATCTGCATGGCCTGATCGCGCGCGGTCTCGACGAGGCCGGGCTCGCGGTGGACGAGCTGGACGGCGTCGCCGCCACCGGCGGGCCCGGCCTGATCGGCGGCGTCTTCGTCGGCGTGATGATGGCCAAGGCGATCGCCGCGGCGAGCGCCAAGCCGTTCCTGGCGGTCAATCACCTGGAGGGACACGCCCTCAGCGTGCGGCTGGTGGAGCCCTTGGATTTTCCCTATCTGCTGCTGCTGATCTCCGGCGGTCACTGTCAGCTCGTGGCGGTGCGCGGGGTCGGCCGCTACGAGCGCTACGGCGCCACCGTCGACGACGCCGTCGGCGAGGCCTTCGACAAGACGGCGAAGCTCTTGGGACTCGGCTATCCCGGCGGGCCGGCGGTCGAGCGGGCGGCGGCCGGCGGCGATCCGGCGCGCTTCGATCTGCCGCGCCCCATGCTGGGCCGCCCGGGCGCCGACTTCTCGTTCTCCGGCCTCAAGACCGCGGTCCGTCATCTCGTCGCCAACGATTTCGCCGGCGCGCCGTCGGCACGCGACCGGGCCGAC
>JAWWCG010000579.1:0-3029 GCA_033720555.1 Kiloniellales bacterium
CGACCGGTCCGAGTTCACCACCACCCTGCTGCTGCAGGCGCCCGAGTCCGGCGGCGCGTTCCAGTACCGCAGCGATCTGCGTAGCGAATCCGACGCCAATCTCGACGGCGTCGCGCGGCTGCTGGCGGGCGAGGACGCGGCGGTCGAGACCCTGCCGCTGGCGGCGGGCACGCTGACGGTCTTCAAGGGCAAATACACGGCCCACCGCGTGACGCCGGCCGGCGGCCCGCGCGCGCGCATGGTCGCCGTCTTTTCCTACTACGAGGCGCCGGGCGTCCAGTTCAGCGCCACGGAGCGGCGCGGCTTCTACGGCCGGGCTTAGGCCCGTATTTAGCCCCGTACCAAGGCCCGCGTTTGGGCCCGCATGTGAGCCTACGCCGCCGGCCGAGGCCGGCCTGCCCGGCGTGGGCCGGGCGCCCGGGGCCGAATTTCACTTCGGCTTCCCCCGACCGCGGTGCTAGTCTTCGGCTGCGGGGCAAACGAAAAATCAAGGGAGGACCTCATGCCCAACGGCGTCGATCTACTTTATCGAAAGCTCGTCAACGGCGGTATCGGCCGCCGCGAATTTCTCAAGGGGGCGGCCGCGCTCGGCCTGACGGCGGCGGCGGCCCAATCGCTGCTCGCCGGCACGGCGCACGCCGCGGCCAACAAGGGCGGACGCCTGCGCGCCGGCCTGGCGGAGGGCGGCACGACGGATTCCCTCGATCCGCAGACCTACACCGACATCTATATGATCTCGGTCGGCTTCGCGACCCACAACACCTTGACCGAGATCAACCCGGCGGGCGAGCTGGTGGGCGACGCCGCGCAGGGCTGGGAGGCCTCGGACGACGCCAAGACCTGGACCTTCACGCTGCGCCAGGGGATCGAATTCTCCGACGGCAAGACCATGACCGCCCAGGACGTGATCGCCTCGATGAACCACCACCGCGGCGAGGAGTCGAAATCGGCGGCCAAGTCCAACGTCGATCCGATCGCCGACATGCGCGCCGACGGCGACAACGTGGTCGTGTTCGAGCTGCACAACGGCAACGCCGACTTCCCCTACCTCATGGCCGACTATCACCTGCTGATCATGCCCGAGGTCGACGGCAAGGCCGACTGGCAGAACTACGTCGGCACCGGCGGCTACGTCCTCGACTCCTTCGAGGCCGGCGTGCGCACCACGCTGAAGCGCAATCCCAACTACTGGAAGGAGGACCGGGCGCACTTCGACGAGCTCGAGCTGCTGGTGATCAGCGACGTCAACGCCCGCCAGAACGCGGTGGCGACCGGCGAGGTGGACGTGATCAGCCGCTGCGACCTCAAGACCGTGCATCTCTTGGCGCGCCGCCCGGGCGTGCGGGTCGAGGAGGCGACCGGCTTCCTCCACTACACGGCGCCGATGATCACCACCCAGCCGCCCTTCGACAACAACGACGTCCGCCTGGCCCTCAAGTACGCGGTCGATCGCGAGCAGTTGCTCGAGAAGATCCTGAAGGGCCACGGCACCATCGGCAACGACCAGCCGATCGCGCCCTCGGTGCCGTTCCACGCCGATTTGGAGCAGCGCACCTACGATCCAGACAAGGCGAAGTTCCACCTCAAGCAGGCCGGCCTCGACAGCCTGAGCGTCGATCTCTCGGCCGCCGACGCCGCCTACGCCGGCGCGGTCGACACCGCGGTGCTGATGAAGGAGCAGGCGGCCCCCGCCGGCATCGACATCAACATCGTGCGCGAGCCCTCCGACGGCTATTGGTCGAACGTCTGGATGAAGAAGCCCTGGTCCATGTGCTACTGGGGCGGCCGGCCGACCTGCGACTGGATGTTCTCCCAGGCCTATGCCGAGGGCGCCAATTGGAACGACACCTTCTGGAGCAACGAGCGCTTCAATCAGCTCCTGCTGGAAGGCCGCGGCGAGCTGAACGAGTCCAAGCGGGCGGAGATCTACCGCGAGATGCAGCAGATCGTGCGCGACGAGGGCGGCGTCGTGGTCTGGGCCTTCGCCAACTACGTCTACGCCATGGCCGACAAGGTGCAGCACGGCCCCGACGTGGCCGCCAACTGGGAGCTCGACGGCGGGCGCTACGTCGAGCGCTGGTGGTTCGCCTAGCCGACTCGCGGCGGCGTTGACCGGTCCGGCGGTCCGCTCGGGCGGACCGGTCCGGCCGCCTGGCCGGTCAGCCGCCGCTCATCGCGGTCAGGACGAACACTTCCGCTCCGGCGGCGAGCGGGGTCTCCAGGCGCGCGCGCTTGCCGTCGACGAAGACGTTGATGTGGCGGCGGATCGCCGGGCGGGAATCGCTCAAGCGGTCGCGCATGCCGGGCCAGCGGGCGTCGAGGGCGTCGAGCAGCTCGCCGAGCGTGGCGGCGCTGGCGGCGCTCACCGTCACCTCCGGCGGCGCGCCCGGAAACAGCCGCACCAGGGCGGCGGGCAGCACCACGCGCACCATCGCCGCCGCCGTGCTCTCGCCGGTCCCAGCCTTGCGCTCGTTCGGCATCGCGCTTTAGGCGTCCACCGCCATGGTTTCGAGCGAGGTGATCGCCGGCAGGTCCCGGGCGATGCAGGTCCAGCGCTCGCCCTCGTCGCGGCTCGCGAAGAGCGCGCCCGAGGTCGCGCCGAGATAGACCCCGGCCGGCTCGAGGGGGTCGGTCGTCATGGCCTGGCGCAGCACGGTGAGGTAGGCGTTCTCCTGGGGCAGGCCGTCGCGAAGGTCCTGCCAGGTGGCGCCGCCGTCGCGGGTGCGCCACACGGCGGGCCGGCCGTTCGGCGCGAAGCGGCCGGCGGTGTCGCCGTTGAGTGGAAACAGGTAAAGCGTGTCCGGGTCGCGCGGATGGGCCGCCGCCGGAAAGCCGAAGGTGGAGGGCAGGCCGGCCTCGATGCTGTCCCAGCTTCGCCCGCCGTTCTCGCTGACGTACATGCCGCAATGGTTCTGCTGATAGAGGCGCTCGGGCCGCCCCGCCGCCATGGCCAGGGCGTGCACGCACTGGCCGTAGTCCGGGTAGCGCTGGTCCTCGGGCATGTAGTCGTTGCGGGTCCCCTTGTTGCG
>JAWWCG010000580.1:0-3019 GCA_033720555.1 Kiloniellales bacterium
CCCCCGGATGCCCCCCCGGGACTCCCCGAAGTCCGCCGCTTTCGGTCCCCCGGCAACGGCCACGGCATGGCACTTCGTCGTTGAGGGACTCCCCGGTCGTCCGGTCCCATCGGGATCGGTCGCGGCATCACGCCCCGGCGCCTCGCCCGCGCCGACCTGCATGGCGATTCAGGCGCGCCGACCGACCTGATTGCCGCCCGCCCGCCTGTCCGCCCCGCCCGCCCGCCGGGCCCGGCGGCGGACCATTGGGAGACGCGAGGGATCGCGAGATGGGCCGGAAAAAACTTCCCGGAATTCCCGGATTCCGCGCAGAACCCCGCCGGTGCCGTCATACGGGCCCGTGAGAGAGTTGATCTGGGGGCTCCGCGGCAGCTCGGCGTCCGGTGCCGCCGGCGGCGTCCACGGGCGGGCTTCGACCCGATTCGATCGAAGCAGAAGAGAGAGCATCATGGCCGGTTCACTGCACTGCAATGCCCATCACACTGCCGCCTTCATCCTGCTCCTGGCCGCCGCCTCGACGCGGGCGATCGCGATCTCGAAGCCCGCGATGCCGTCGAGCATCCGCGCCATCAGCGACGGATCGAGCGCCGCCGGCGACCAGGCCGACCGGCGGCCCGCCTCGTGCCGGGCGGTCAGCCGGTCGAGCACGGCGCGGACCTCCCCGGCGTCGGTCATCAGGCGGGGCACGCCGTAGAGGTGGACCGCCAGGTAGTTCCAGGTCGGCACGGTGGCCGGGCCCAAGCCCTCGGGGCCGTAGTCGGTGGGCGAGACATAGCCGTGCGGCCCCTGGAAGACCGCCAGGACCTCGCGGTTCTCGCGCATCGCCGCCGCGAGGTGGCGGGCCTGCGGGTTGGCGCGGGCCAGGTGCCCGATCAGGCGGCCCCGGGGCGCGGGATCCGGCTCGTGGAGCAGCGGCAGGTGGGTCGCCGCCGGCACGCCCGCCGCGCAGGTGACGAGCAGGGCGAAGCCGTGGTCGTCGACCAGCCGCCGGATGGCGTCCGGGTCGTCGAGCTGGAAGGCCGGCGGCACGTACATGGCGTGATGCTCCCGGGTCGTGGCGCCCGCCTCAGCCGATCGAGATGTGCCGGAGATAGTCCGGCTCGGGGATCTCCGGCGACAAGAGGGGATCGGCCTCGGGCCGGCCGAGCACGCTCGCGACCGGCACCACGCCGGCCCACACCGGCAGGCTCAGATCCTCCGGGTCGTCCTTCGGCGGTCCGCTGCGCACCTTGGCGGCCACCTCGTCGAGTTCGAGCGAGATGACCGTCGTCGCCTTCAGCTCCTGCTCGCTCGGCGGCTTGAGGTCCGGCCAGCGGCCGGGGGTGAGGCGATCGCTGAAGGCCGCGAGGGCGGCCAGCTTCTCGTCCCGGTCGGCGACCAGGTGCGCCTCGCCGAGCGCCATGACCGAGCGGTAGTTGATCGAAGAGTGGAAGCCCGAGCGCGCCAGCACCAGGCCGTCCAGCAGCGAGACCGTGAAGCAGACCGGGACGCCGGCCTTCTGGTGGCGCAGCATCTTGCTGGCCGATGAGCCGTGCCAGTAGACCCGGCCGCCCAGCCGCCAATAGGCGGTCGCCGTGACGTAGGGCTGGCCGTCGATGACGTAGCCGACGTGGCACACCAGGCCGGCGTCGAGGATCGCGTTGACCGTCTCGCGGTCGTAGTGGCCGCGCTCGTGAAGCCGCCTCAGGCGGGTGCGCGGCGTCGGCTGGAAATCGCCCGACGGCTCCTCGGCCGCCGCGGCTGGGGCTTGATCGTCCATGGGACCCGCAGGCCTCCGGTCTTGGTTTCGACGGTTCGACACAGGATGGCCCAAGGTATCGGCAAATTGGTCCTGTAGTAAGCGCCACTTCGTGATAATTCTTAGAACCAATTTCGGCGAAGGCCTGCCCCCATGGGCCAGCCCATGAAACACCGGCGCAGCCGCGCCATCCTGCACGACCTGGCGCTCGACCGGGACGACCCCGCGCCGCTGCAGCGCCAGCTCTACGGCCAGATCCGCGAGGCGGTGCTGACCGGCCGCCTGGCGCCGGCGACTCGGCTGCCCTCGACCCGCACCCTGGCCGCCGAGCTCGGCTGCTCGCGCAACACCGTGCTTGGCGCGTTCGACCAACTGATCGCCGAGGGCTATCTCGACTGCCGCGCCGGCTCCGGCAGCTACGTCAGCCGCGTCCTGCCCGAGACGCTGCTGGCCCGCCCGGCGGCGCGACCCGCCAGCAGCGCGGCCTCCCAGCCGAGCGGCGAGCCGGCCGTCTCGGCCAGCGCCGAGCGCCTGGCGGTCGCGCCCGCGGGCGACGGCCTGCGGCCGTTCGCGCCCGGCGTGCCGGACCTGCGCCTGTTTCCCTTCGATATCTGGGGCCGGCTGCTCGGCCGCGTCTGGCGGCGTCCGGCCGCGGAGCTGCTGCTGCCGGGCCCGCCGGCCGGCCATTGGCCGCTGCGCGCGGCCATCGCCGCCTATCTGCGCAGCCTGCGCAGCGTCGCCTGCACGCCCGAGCAGCTCTTCATCACCGCCGGCGCTCAGCCGGCCCTCGACCTGGTGGCGCGGGTGCTGCTCGCGCCGGGCGACCCGGTGTGGATCGAGGAGCCCGGCTATCCCCGCCTGCGCGCCCCGCTCGCCTCGGCCGGCGCCCGCCTGGTGCCGGTGCCGCTCGACTCCGAGGGACTGTCGGTCGCAGCCGGCCGGGCGCTCGCCGACGACGCCGCGCTCGCCGTGGTCGCGCCGTCCCATCAGTACCCCCCGGGCACCACCATGAGTCTGGCCCGCCGCCTCGAGCTGCTCGACTGGGCGCGCGACCGGGGCGCCTGGCTGGTCGAAGACGATTACGACAGCGAGTACCGCTACGCCGGCCGGCCGCTCGCCGCGCTGCAGGGCCTCGACGCCGAGCGGGCAGGCGATAGGGAGCGCGGGCGGGTGTTCTACATCGGCACCTTCTCGAAGGTCCTGTTCCCCGCCATTCGCCTCGGCTACCTGGTGGTGCCGAAGGACCTGGTCGGCGAGTTCGCCCGCGCCCGGGCGGCAATC
>JAWWCG010000581.1:0-3011 GCA_033720555.1 Kiloniellales bacterium
AGGGTTGCGTCGCGCCGGGTCATCGCGGCGGCTCCGCGCCGGCCAGCCCCGCGCCTTCGAGCCGCAGGTGGCGCGCCGCCGACAGCGCCTCGCCCCGCGTCAAGGCATCCTCCCGGCCGAACCAGATCACCGCCGCGCCGCGCTCGCGCAGCTCCCAGATGGCCCGGGTGACGGCGGCCAGCAGCCACGGCGGCAGCGTCCTCGTCTGGTGGCGGATCACGATCAAGGCGGGCGCGCCGAGGAACGCCCGCGCGAAGCTGGCGCCTTGGCGGTCCTGAGGCCGCACCGCGACGGGCATGTCCCGCGGCAGCCCGGGCAGGCCGAAGCGCAGCGACCAATGGGCGGCTTCGGCGAGGATCTCGTCGAGCGGGCGCCGGGTGTGGTGCATCTGCGCGAGGACCATGTCCTCCATGACCGTCCGGTAGGGGCTCCAGACGTCTTCCCGGAAGACCGTCCCGATGCGCCCGCGCAGGGCATTGGCTTGCTCCGGGCGGAGATCTTCCCAGTCGTGCCCCTGAAAGCGGACCCGTCCGGCGAGCGGCGGCCAGAGGCCGCAAAGAGCCCGGATCACCGCCTCCTCGTGTTGATCGTCCTCGAGGTGAAGCACGAGAAACTCGCCGGCGCACAGCGTGACCGACAGGGGGATCGCCTCGGCGTGGGTGCCGGCGAGCGCGAGCGCGCAGTCCTCGAAGGCGAGCACCGGCGCCTCGGCATCGGCATCGACGGCTCCCGGCGTCTCCAAGGCGACCTCGGGCATCACAGCACCATGCTGAGCAAGGCGCTCGCCAGAAGAATGCCGGATATCGCCCGCAGGAACGCCGACACCGTCTGCTTTTCCGGCGCGATTCGATCGCCGTCGCGGCCCAAGGCGGTCAGGCTGCACACGGCGCCGATAATGAGGCCGATGGCCGCGCCCTTGGCCGGTATCACGGCATAGCCGATCGCGCCGACGCCGGTCAGGATGAGAGTCAGGAACTGCAGGGGCGTGGTGGCGGTGGCGCCGACGCCTCGGGCCATGGTGTAGCCGACCAGGAGCGCGGTCATGATGAAGAGCACGCTGTGCGCGAACACGGCGAGCGTGATCGCGACGACCCGCGGCACGACGAGAAGCTGAAAGGGATCGACCCCTTGGCTGTCCAAGGCGGCGAGCTGGCCGGTTCCGCGCAAGGTGCTGATCTCGCCGACCAGGAGAAGGCCGCCGGTGCCCAGGACGATCAGGCCGACGATCAGGGGGCCGATCTCGCGCACCAGCACGAACACGATGACGTCGCGGATCGCATCGAGCTGGCCGACCTGCTCGAGCCAATAGAGCGCCTGCGCCACCAAGGCCAGCCCGACCAGCACGGCCGCGACCAACATGGGCGCGAGGTTGCGCACGCAGACCAGCTCCAAAAAGCGCCAGAACTCGGCGCGGACCGGACGTCGCCAGGTCGCCGGCCGCACGGCCTGCGCCAACACCGCCGCCGCCGTGGCGAAAACCATCACCACGGTGTCCAGCATCCCGGCGAGCCGTCTCAAACCCGCCCCCGCAGGCTGAAGGTGGCCATCTCGCCGATCGGCTCGAAATAGAACGCGCCGCGCCGGCGAAAGATGCAGCTTTCCCGCAGCCGCTCGTAGCTGGTTTCGCTGACCTGAATCGAGCCCGGCTCCGTCGTCTCCGCCAGTTGCTTGGCGACCCGCACCGCCTCGCCCCATACGTTGAAGACCTGATCCTCCGCGCCGACCACGGCGCCGAAGACCGGGCCGCTGTCGATCCCCATGGCGAACTGCGGACCCTGTCCCGCGGAGAGGAAGACGGCGGTCAGACGCTCGCGCACGTCGAGCGCCACGTCGACCAGGCGCTCCGCGGCGCCTTCGCCCTGCTCGCCGAAACCGTCGATCGCCAGGATCTGGTCGGTCAGGAACTTGACGTAGGGGATCTCGTTGCGGTTGGCCGCCTCTTCGAAGGCGGCGACGACTTTGCGGATGATCGCCGCGTCGGCCTGCTCGGCGCTTCGGGCCACCAGGGCCCGGTCGTTCAGCAGTTTGAGATAGAGCACCGTGGCGCCGGGGAAAACACTGGTCGACGCCGCCGGCGCCTTGCCGACCGCCTGCTGCAGGGCCGCCCGCTTCTCCAGGAGCGACATGGACTGGCGCGCCGCGCCGTCCGGCAGGGCGGACGGCCGCGGCGGCGGGCCCGACGGGCGCGCGTGCGCCACCGACCCGTTCCTCCGCTCCGCCGCCGCGACGCTCTGCAGGCGCGTCGACAGCATGTTCGCGACGCTGCGCGTCAGGTTGTGGTTGACAGTGATGGCGCGCTTGGCGTCGGGGTCCTCGATCCAGATCGCGCCCAGCGCCCGGTCGGCCATGAGAATCGGCACCGAGTAGACCGCGCCGGTGCCGACCGCCTGGAAATAGGTCGAATGGATGGCGGCGGTCCGCGGATCGCTCGCGGTATCCGCGACGTCGATCATGGCGCCCGCCCGCACCTCCTCCAGGAGCGCCGGGCAGTCCGCGGACTCGAGGACGATTCCGGCGACATGGCCGCGCGAGTCCGTCTCGAAGGCGTCCAGGCAGACCAGGCCGCGGTCCCGGTCGATGCGCCAGAAGCTCACCCGGCGCGCCGCTTCCGCGCGGGCGAGAATCTCCCCCGCGCGCCTCAGGTCGCGTTCGTCCGCGGGATCGGACAGATGGGAGGCTCCGGCGAGGTCGGCCAGGAGCTGCCGGTAGGTCGTGAAGGTCCGGCGCAAGGTCTTGGTCTCGCGCGCAATGCGGTCCGAAGCCATGCCCTGGTAGCCGAGGAAGACCGCCAGAATGATGGCGAGCCCGACGACGACGCCCGATACGATCAGCCCGCGCCGCCCGTTCGCCGTCACAAAACCGAGATAGGTCTCCTCAGGCGCCAGCAGCAGCAGCCACCAGTCTCGCGAGACCGCGTCGCGCAGGGAAGCGGCGCCGAAAATGTAGCGGGTGTCGTCGATTTCGACGACGGCGTGATCGGCGCCCTCGACCCGCATGCGGTCGAAGGCCTC
>JAWWCG010000582.1:0-3010 GCA_033720555.1 Kiloniellales bacterium
CAGGCCCGGGGCCAGGCCCAGGGTCAGGGTCGGGCGGCGGGGTACCGCCTGTCCTTCCTCGCGCTCATGGTGCTGGCGGTGGCGGTCGCGGCGCCGGCCTCGGCGGCGACCATCGAGACCGCGGCGCGCGAGGCCATCCTGATCGACGCCGCCACCGGGGCGGTCTTGTTCGAGAAGGACGCCGATCTTTCCATGCCGCCGGCCTCGATGAGCAAGATCATGACGGTCTACATGGTCTTCAGCCGTCTCAAGGAGGGCCGGCTGTCGCTCGACGACACCCTGCCGGTCAGCGAAAAGGCGTGGAAGATGGGCGGCTCCAAGATGTTCGTCGAGGTCGGCTCGCAGATCCGGGTGGAGGATCTGCTGCGCGGCGTCATCGTCCAGTCGGGCAACGACGCCTGCATCGTCCTGGCCGAGGGCTTGGCCGGGTCGGAGGAGGCCTTCGCCCAGGCGATGACCGAGAAAGCCCATGAAATCGGCCTAACCGACAGCACCTTCGCCAATGCCACCGGCTGGCCGGATGCGAACCAGCGCATGACCGCGCGCGACCTGGCGACCCTGGCGCTGCGCACCATCCAGGACTTCCCGGACTACTATCATTACTACAGCGAAAAGAACTTCGAATGGAGCGACATCCGCCAGGGCAACCGCAACCCCTTGCTCTACAAGACCATCGGCGCCGACGGGCTGAAGACCGGCCACACCGAGGAGGCGGGCTACGGCCTGACGGCCTCGGCGGTCCAGGACGACCGCCGGCTGATCCTGGTGGTCAGCGGGCTCGAGTCGGTGCGCGCCCGCGCCGAGGAATCCGAGCGCCTGCTGCGCTGGGGCTTCCGGGAATTCGACAACTACGTGCTGTTCGCCGCCGACGAGACGGTGGACGAGGCGCCGGTCTGGCTGGGCGAGACGGCGAGCGTGCCGCTGGTCGCCGGCGAGGAGTTGGTCCTCACCATGGCCCGCCAGGCGCGCAAGGGCATGAAGGTCAGCGTCAACTACGTCTCGCCGATCCCGGCGCCGATCGAGCAAGGCGAGGAGATCGCGGAGCTGGTGGTCACGCCGAGCGAGGGCGAGCCCATGACCTTTCCGCTCTACGCCGGCGCCTCGGTCGGCCAGAAGGGCCCCTTCGGGCGAATCGTCGCGGCGGTCGAGTTCCTGATCTTCGGCGCCCACTGATCCCGGCCGGCCCACACCCGGCCGCCCTCCGGCCGACCCTCCGGGCCGCTGAACCCAGCCCGCCCGCCGGCGGCCGGCGCGCCGTGCATTGACGCTCACGCGGCGCGCGGTCAGGATCGCCGGTCATGAGGGGGCGTTTCATCACATTCGAGGGCGGCGAGGGGGCGGGCAAGACCACCCACGTGCGCCTGCTCGCGGACGCCCTCAGGGCCGCCGGCCTCGGCGTCGTCGAGACCCGCGAGCCCGGCGGCAGCCCCGGCGCCGAGGAGATCCGCGAACTGCTGATCCACGGCGAGGTGGCGCGCTGGGACGCCATGACCGAGGCGCTCTTGCACTTCGCCGCGCGGCACGACCACGTGCGCCGGGTGATCCGCCCGGCCCTCGACGCCGGCGAGTGGGTGATCTCCGACCGCTTCGCCGATTCCACCATGGCCTATCAGGGCTACGGGCACGGCCTCGGACGCGCGCCGATCGAGCGGCTCTACGCGCTCGCCGTCGGCGACCTCGCGCCCGACCTGACGGTGATCCTGGATCTGCCGGTCGAGGAGGGCCTGCGCCGCACCGAGGCGCGCAGCGAAGGCGGCACCCGCTACGAGCGCATGGACCGGGCGTTCCACGAACGCCTGCGCGCCGGCTTCCTCGAGATCGCCGAGCGCGAGGCCGGGCGCTGCCTGGTGGTCGACGCGCGCCAGCCCCTGGACGCCGTCAACCGGGCGATCAAGGCGGCGGTCGGCCGTCGCCTCGACGTGGAGCTGGCGTGAGCGCCGCCGCCCAGGAGGCGCGCCCGCCCGCGCCGCGCGAGAACCCGGAGCTGCTCGGCCAGGAGGCGGCCGAGGCGGTGCTGCACCAGGCGGCCGGCGAGGGGCGACTGCCTCACGCCTGGCTGCTCGCCGGCCCGCGCGGCGTCGGCAAGGCGACGCTCGCCTATCGCTTCGCCCGTTACATGCTGGCCGGCGGCGGGCGCGCGGACGAGGCGCCGGGCTTGTTCGGCGCGGCCGAGGAACCGACGGCGCAAGATTTGCAGGTGGCGCCCGAGCATCCGGTGTTCCGCCGGGTCGCCTCCGGCGGCCACCTCGACCTCATGGCGCTGGAGCCCGGCGTCAACGAGCAGACCGGCAAGCCGCGCACCGAGATCACCGTCAACCAGGTGCGCCGCGCGACCGACTTCCTGCGACGCACGGCGGCGGAGGGCGGCTGGCGGATCGTCCTAGTGGACAGCGCCGACGCCCTCAACGCCAACGCCGCCAACGCCCTGCTGAAGATCCTCGAGGAGCCGTCGCCCCGGTCCCTGCTGCTGCTGGTCAGCCACGCACCGGGCCGGCTGCTGCCGACCGTGCGCTCGCGCTGCTGCCATCTCGCGCTCAGGCCGCTGCCGGAGGCGACGGTCGCGGGCCTGCTCGGCCGCCATCACCCGGACCTCGACGAGGCCGAGGCGCGGACCCTGGCGCGCCTGGCCGAGGGGAGCATCGGCCGGGCGCTGGAGCTGGCGGAGGTCGGCGGGCTCGAGCTCTACGGCGAGCTGGTCGCGCTCCTGGCCGGCCTCGCCGAGGCCCGCGCCGGCGCCGGCCTCGACACCGAGCGCCTGCACGGCTTCACCGACAAGCTGGCGCGCGGCAGCGACCTCGGCGCCTTTCGGGCGGGGCGCGATCTCCTGCTGTGGTGGCTGGCGCGGGCGGTGCGGGCGCGCTCGCTGGGCGCAGGCCCCGAGACAGTGAGAGAGGCGGTGAGCGAGGCCGAAGGGCCGGTGCTGCGCGGCCTCGCCGGGCGGGGCAGTCTTGCGGAATGGCTCGCGCTGTGGGACAAGGTGAGCCACCTCTTGGCCCGTGTCGAGAGCGCC
>JAWWCG010000583.1:0-3001 GCA_033720555.1 Kiloniellales bacterium
CCCGGGCATCACCAACTTCGTGACCGCCGTCGCGGCCGCCTATTGGGCGCATTCGCCGGTGGTCGCCATCACGCCGGAGACCGGCTCCACCACCATGGGCCTGGGCGGCTTCCAGGAAACCGAGCAGCTACCGATCTTCTCGAAGATCACCAAGTACCAGGGCCACGTCAGCGGGCCGAAGCGCATGGCCGAGCTGACGGCGCGCTGCTTCGACATGGCGCTGGCCGAGCGCGGGCCGACCCAGCTCAACATTCCGCGCGACCATTTCTACGGCGAGGTCGACGTCGAGATCCCTCAGCCGAAGCGGATCGAGCGCGGCGCCGGCGGCGAGGCGAGCCTGGAGGACGCGGCGGCGCTGCTGGCGGAGGCCAAGTTCCCGGTCATCGTCTCCGGCGGCGGCGTCATCTTCTCCGACGGGGTCGAGGCCTGCGTGGCGCTGGCCGAGCACCTCAACGCGCCGGTGGTCACCAGCTATCTCCACAACGACGCCTTCCCGGCCGAGCACCCCCTGTGGTGCGGCCCGCTCGGCTACCAGGGCTCCAAGGCCGGCATGAAGCTGATCGCCCAGGCCGACGTGGTGCTGGCGCTCGGCACCCGCCTCGGCCCGTTCGGCACCCTGCCCCAGCACGGCATCGACTACTGGCCGAAGGACGCCAAGATCATCCAGGTCGACGCCGACCACCGCATGCTCGGCCTGGTCAAGGCGATCTCGGTCGGCGTCTGCGGCGACGCCAAGGCGGCCGCCAGGCGGATGCTCGAGCTGCTCGCCAACCGGGTCATGGCGTGCCGCGACAACGCCGAGGCGCGGCGCGGCGAGATCAAGGCCCAGAAGGACGCCTGGGAGGCCGAGCTCGACCAGTGGAGCCACGAGACCGACGCCTGGAGCCTCGAGGTCGCCAAGGAGAGCGACTACATGCACCCGCGCCAGATGCTGCGGGAGCTGGAGAAGGCCATGCCGGCCGACGCCATGGTCTCGACCGACATCGGCAACATCTGCTCGGTCTCCAACAGCTATCTCAGGTTCGACAAGCCGAACAGCTTCTTCGCCGCCATGAGCTTCGGCAACTGCGGCTATGCCTTCCCGACCATCATCGGCACCAAGGTGGCGGCGCCCGACCGCCCGGCCGTGGCCTACGTCGGCGACGGCGCCTGGGCGATGAGCTTCGGCGAGATCCTGACCTGCGTGCGCGAGGACATCCCGGTCACCGCCGTGGTGTTCCACAACAAGCAGTGGGGCGCGGAGAAGAAGAACCAGGTCGACTTCTACGGAAACCGTTTCGTCGGCGTCAATCTCGAGAACCCCAGCTTCGCCGAGATCGCCCGCGCCATGGGCGCCGAGGGCGTCACCGTCGACAAGCTGGGCGACGTCGGCGAGGCCCTGGAGAAGGCCTGCGACGCCCAGAAGCGCGGCAAGACCACGGTGCTCGAGGTCATGTGCACCCGCGAGCTGGGCGACCCCTTCCGTCGCGACGCGCTGTCCAAGCCGGTGCGCCTGCTCGACAAGTACAAGGACTACGTGACCGCGTGATCCGCCCCGGGCGGACTTGCCTCGGCCGGCCGCCATGGGCGACGCCATCCTGGTGCTGAACGCGGGCTCCTCCAGCCTCAAGTTCGCCCTCTTCGAAACCGGGTTCGAGACCGGCTTCGAAACCGGCTTGGAAACCGCCGGGGCGCCGGACGCGGACCTTCGCCTGCGGCTGCGCGGCCAGATCGAGGAGATCGGCCGCGCCGCGCGCTTCGCACTGGACTCCGACACCGTCTCCGGCGCCGCCCCCACTGGCGCCACCCCCGCCCCGCCGCCGCCGCCACCGCCGGCGGCGATCGCCGGCATCGCCGACCACGACGGCGCGCTCGCCGTGCTGCTCGACTGGCTGGAGGGCGCCGAGGCCGGCGTGCGCCTGGCGGCGGCCGGCCACCGGGTCGTGCACGGCGGCTCCGGCCCGCGGGGCCACGCCCTGGTCACCGCGGCGCTGCTCGACGAGCTGGCCGGCTACGCGCCGCTCGCCCCCCATCACCAGCCGCACAACGTCGCCGCCATCCGCGCCGTCGCCGCGCGGCGGCCGGGGCTCGCCCAGGTGGCCTGCTTCGACACCGCCTTCCACGCCGGCCAGCCGGAGGTGGCGACCCGCCTGCCCCTGCCCCGCGCCTTCGGCGAGCGGGGCCTGCGCCGCTACGGCTTCCACGGCCTCTCCTTCGAATACGTGACCGGCGCCCTGCCCGGGGTCGCCGGCGAGCCCCTGCCCGGCCGCCTGGCGATCGCCCACCTCGGCAACGGGGCGAGCCTCTGCGCGGTGCGCGACGGCCGCGGCATCGCCACCACCATGGGCTTCTCCACCCTCGACGGGCTGGTCATGGGCACCCGCTGCGGCGCGCTCGACCCCGGCGTGCTGCTCTACCTCATGCGCGAGGAGGGCCTCGACGAGCCGGCCCTCACCGATCTGCTCTACAACCGCTCCGGCCTGTTCGGCGTCTCCGGGCTGAGCGCCGACATGCGCACCCTCATCGCCAGCGACGCGCCGCAGGCCGCCGCCGCGGTGGAGCTCTTCTGCTACCGCATCGTGCGCGAGCTGGGCTCGCTGGCGGCCGCGCTCGGCGGCCTCGACGCCCTGGTCTTCACCGCCGGCATCGGCGCCCACTCGGCCGAGGTGCGCCGCCGGGTGTGCCGCCAATCGGCGTGGCTGGGGATCGACCTGGACGAGGCCGCCAACGCCCGCCACGGCCCGCGCATCAGCGCGCCCGAGAGCGCGGTCTCGGTCTGGGCTCTGCCGACCGACGAGGAGCTGGTGATCGCCCGCCACACCAGGGCGATGGCGGCCGGCGGCAAAGAGGACTGATCGGCTCAATTCGAAGGGGGATGGAAGCTCGCGCGATCCCCTTATCGGATAGGTGTTCACAGTAATTTTTCTCAAAATCTGGATCCAAGGCATTACTTTCTAAGTCTCGGCAGACGCAACCTCGGATCGGGGCCACCAATGACCACGCTTACGTTTCCTAGTCTCCG